>CAZZLE010000240.1:0-3975 GCA_964654595.1 uncultured archaeon
TGGATAATCTGTTTATAACCCTTGGCGTGGGGGAGGGGGGGAAGGGCCAGAAAAAGGCCCACGCCTTTTTGAAGCAAAACGAAAGCCACAAGCCTGCCGTAACCTATGCAAAAATGACCATCAAGAGCTTCGGGATCGGGAAGGGGGAAGCCAGTGGTCGTAAAGTCGCACTGCGAGGTGAGAAGGCACTTAAATTCCTCAAAGTCGCGTTGAGCGTGAAGGAATACAGACTGAGCAGAAAGTCGATTGGTGATGGTTACTTCGCATTTGGTATTGCCGAGCATATTGATTTGCCTGGAGTTGATTACGATCCCGATGTTGGTATTTTCGGAATGGATGTATGTGTTTCGCTGATAAGGAGGGGTTACAGAGTTGCGAGAAGGAGAAGGAAGAGGGCAAAGATCCCGGCATCTCACAGAGTAACAAAGGATGATACGATCCGCTGGCTTGAATCTCTGGGGGTGATTTTGGAATGAAGAAAGAGAGAACGAAGGTTTTTGGCAGGGGAGCAAATGAGTGCAGGAGATGTGGAAGAAAGAGAGGGTTAGTCAGGAGGTACGGTCTCTATCTGTGCAGACAGTGCTTCAGAGAGGTTGCTGCCGAGCTTGGATTTAAAAAGTATTGGTGATGTTTATGAGCGTCGATACTCTGTCCAATGCCATGATAGCAATAAAGAACGCTGAAATGGTTGGTAAAAAGAAGTGTGAGATAGAGCCAGCCTCAAAACTAATCGGTAATGTGCTCAAAGTGATGAAGGAATACGGATACATCAAAAGCTTTGAATATATCGAAAACCGCAAGGGAGGGAAGTTCATAGTTGAACTTACCGGGAACATCAACGATTGCGGTGCTATAAAACCAAGATTCTCATCATCAGTTACAGAATACGAGATGTACGAGAAAAGATATCTCCCCGCAAGGGATTTCGGAATTCTCATTGTCTCAACCACGAAGGGTGTTATGTCCCAGAAAGATGCGAGAAAACTGAGATTGGGAGGTGTTCTCCTTGCTTACGTCTACTGAGACTTTTGAGGAAAAGGTCATTGAAGTGCCGGAGGATGTACAGCTAACCGTAGAAGGGGACAGCCTTAGAGGTTACATTCTGAAAGCTGTTGGACCAAAGGGGGAGAACACGAAATATCTTAAGTATAGAGGAATCTTTATTGAGATTGAAGACAGGAAAGTGAGAGTTTACACAGCCTCTCCAAAGAAAAAGCACAAGGCAATTGTTGGAACCTTTGCGGGGCATATTGAGAATCTCATAAACGGCGTTAAATACGGGTTTGAATATCATTTAAGGATCGTTTACGCACACTTCCCCATAAAGGTCAGAGTCGAGGGCAATGAAGTCGTGATTGAGAACTTCGTTGGTGAGAAGCATCCGAGAAGGGCAAAGATAGTCGGAAGGGCGCAGGTTGAAGTGAGGGGTCAGGATATCTACGTAAGAGGAATAGACATAGAGGAATGCGGCCAAACTGCAGCAAACCTCGAGCAGGCGACGAAAATTAAAAGAAAAGACCCGCGTGTGTTTCAAGATGGGATTTACATCGTAAATAAACCCTGAGGTGATGGTAATGGATCAAAAAAGACTTCTTAAGGTTAGAAGAAGACAAAAGGCAAGAAAGCCGGAGTTCAGAAGATACTGCTGGAACAAGAAGCTAAGGCTGAGAAACAAAAGCTGGAGAAGGCCAAGAGGTTTATTCAACAAGCTTAGAAAAAGATACGGAGGTAAATGGAGTGGTAGAATTCCAGTAAATGTTGGATTTGGTTCTCCGAAAGCCGTGAGAGGTCTGCATCCAAGCGGTTATGAAGAAGTTTTGGTTTACAACCCTTCGGATCTGGATAAGATTGACAAAGAAAGACAGGCGGTCAGAATTGCATCATGTGTTGGGATGAAGAAGAGGCTGGCAATTGAGGATAAAGCAAGGGAACTGGGAATTAAGGTTCTCAATCCTTCAGGGTGATGATTATGGATTTGAGCCTGCAGCGCAGACTTGCGGCTTCAATACTGAAGTGCGGTGAAAACAGAGTATGGTTCGACCCCGCAGCACTGGAAGACATCGCCACGGCAGCAACAAAGCAGGATATAAGGGAGTTAATAGAAAAGGGGGTTATAAAGAGAAGACCTGTAAATGGTGTTAGCAGAGCAAGAATAAACAGGAGAAAGCTTCAGAAGAGAAAAGGGAGAAGAAGAGGACATGGTAGCAGAAAAGGAGCTAAAGGAGCAAGAATGCCGAGAAAAAGAATGTGGATACTAAGAATAAGAGCTCTCAGAAAGGCATTAAGACAGCTGAAAGCAGAAGGTGTTATTGACAGATCAACCTACAGGCTTCTATACAGAAAGGCAAAAGGTGGAGAGTTCAGAAGTGTTGCTCACCTTAAGAGTTATGTCGAGCAAATGAAGAGGTGATGAAATGGCGAGAGGTCCGAGATACAAAGTTCCACTCAGAAGAAGAAGGGAGGGCAAAACAAATTACAGGAAGAGATTAAAGCTTCTACTTTCAAAGAAACCGAGATTGGTGGTCAGAATCACCAACACTAAGGTAATTGCCCAGATTGTGGAATACTCCACAGAAGGGGACAGAGTTGTGGTTGGGGTGGATTCATCGATGCTAAGGAACTTTGGCTGGAAGGGTGATTTAAACAACACTCCTGCAGCTTACCTTACAGGCATCCTTGTAGCCAGGAAAGCCCTTCAAAAGGGTGTCAAGCATGCTGTTTTGGATATTGGCCTCCATACTCCAACAAGAGGTTCAAGGGTTTTCGCAGTACTGAGGGGAGCTGTTGAGGGAGGACTTGAAGTCCCTCACAGTGAGGAAGTTCTTCCGGATGATTCGAGAATCAGAGGTGAACACATTGCAGCTTACTACGAAATTAGACCTGAATTGTTTGGTGAGTATGAGAAAAGAGGTTTAAAACCCTCAGACCTTCCTGCCCATGTTGATGAAATTAAGGAGAAACTGATGGTGATATCATGACGGATGACTGGGTTCCAAAAACAAAGCTCGGGAAACTTGTTGCGGATGGAAAAATAAAGAGCATGGATGAGGCACTCGCCAGCAACCTTCCGCTAAAGGAACCTGAAATAGTTGACATACTCCTCCCTGACTTGGAGGATGACGTTCTGGAGATTTCGATGGTTCAAAGAATGACTGACAGCGGAAGGAGAACAAAGTTCAGAGTTACTGCTGTTGTCGGCAACAGAAATGGTTACGTTGGAGTTGGAACAGGAAAAGCATCTCAGGTTGCTCCCGCGATTCAGAAGGCAATAGAGAACGCGAAGCTAAACATCTTCAAGGTTCAGAGAGGCTGCGGATCATGGGAATGCGGGTGTGGTGGAGATCATTCTCTGCCATTCAAAGTTACCGGAGAAAGCGGGAGTGTAAGGGTTACGCTCATTCCAGGACCGAAAGGTCTTGGAATTGTGGCAGGGGATGTGGCAAAGAGAGTAATTGAGCTTGCTGGAGTCAGGGATGTGTGGAGCCTTACCAAGGGTCAGACCAAGACAACTGTAAACTTTGCCAAAGCTACCTATGAAGCTTTGAAGAAGACCATGTACGTGAAGAGGTGAGAGAATGCTTGCAGTTGTAAGGATGAGGGGGACTGTTGAGGTGCACCGCAAGATCGCAGAAACGCTGAAAATGCTAAGATTGCACAGAAAGTATCATTGCGTCGTTATCCCGGACACTCCTTCCTACAGGGGAATGCTCCAGGTGGTCAAGGATTACGTTGCATTTGGTGAAATAAATGCGGAAACTCTTGCACTGCTTCTGAGGTTAAGGGGAAAACTTGTGGGGAACAGGAAGCTAACGGATGAGGACGTTAAGGAAAGAACAGGGTATGAGACCATTGAGGACTTTGCCAGAGCTGTTGTCGAGGGTAAGGCAAGTCTCAGGGATTTGCCGGACCTTAAGCCCGTTTTCAGGCTTCACCCGGCCCGGTACGGGAGGAGAAGCATCGACGGGGTGTGTCCGG
>CAZZLE010000241.1:0-7449 GCA_964654595.1 uncultured archaeon
CACCATAGACTACCTCGCAGGAAAAGCGGTAGCAAAGCTCGTTGTTTATGTGTGGTGATATCATGAAGGCTCAGGCTTTCACGCTTGAGGGAGTCATGGCATCTCTGCTGCTGCTTGTTGTACTGTACTCTTTCTTCCAGTCTACTATAGTTATCTCCCCAATGTGGAGCGAGATAACGGATGCTCAGTTAAAGCTTATAGGCTACGACACTCTAAAAGTGCTTGATTTCTACAGAACATCATCATCAGATGTCTATCCGAATCAGAGTCTTCAGGGAATGATACTCGGCCTCAACGATACCTTCAAACCAAATCAGGATTTTATCTACGCCCTTGAGAGAATGATATATCCTGCAGACTACACACTCGAACTCTGCTGGGCGAATCTGTCCACAAATGATGTGGAGTGCAGAACCCTGGTTGATAAAAAACCAACACCGGAAGCCGTTGCCGCAAGCCGCATAATTGTTATAGACCCGCGCGAGTTTAACGAATCCTCTCCATTTTATGGATTGAACTATCCGGTTGTGTTTGAGGTGAGGCTGATATTATGGCGTCCGTGATAAAGGATGAGAGGGGTCAGATGCTGGTATTCTTCTCGCTTGTTGTAGCCACGATTCTGGCATATCTTTCCGTTCTTCATGCCCAGAACATACTCGCCGGGATTGAGAGTTCCAGAACACTTATGGTCTTTCCAAAAGAGGAAATAAGGAATCTGAAAGTGATTGGGGAGAAAAACATCATGATGTTCATCGATGATCAAGAACCGGATTTTATGAATAAGACAAGCAAGATCTCTGATCAGATAAAACTTCTCTACGCCCGAAAGGGGGTTTATGGTGACGTAATAGCATTCATGAAGTCGGGAGAATGTTACTCTGTTAGAATAACCTACGTCTCAGGGGAGGTTGAGTACAGTGACCTGCTCTATTGCTGCAAGGGGAGGGGATGTGTATGAGGAGAGATGAAAGAGGAGTTTCAATGCTTCTCGAATACCTCATTCTGATCTCAGTACTGTCGGTATTCGTTTTTCTGCTCAGCTTAAACGTCAAAGAGATTCTTGAAGAATCTCAGATAGATATCGTAGTGGAAAACCAGTTTTCAGATGTTGCAGCTGAGGTATCGTCACAGATAGTCGACTCGCTTGCGGTTCATCCAAAAAATGGATATATCAAAGCAAAGGTGTTCATGCCCGAACGCATAGGGGATATTGAGTATACCGTGTCTCTTGAAAACGAATCTGTTGTGATAACATCAGAATTAGGAAGATTCAAGAAAGCCCTCAGTCTGGGTGCGGCAGGTATTTTGAAACTGGACCTTACCGGCCAAACTTACAGTCTCGCTGAAAAGCATGAGCTGAACTATGAAAAAATAACTCCAACATATCCAAGTGCTGTGCTGAAATTAAAACCCGCATCGGTGCTTGCGAATGAAACCACAGCTGGCTGCTTTTAGGTGGATGTGGCAAAGTCCTCAGCCATGGGGGTTTACAGCTGGATTATTGAGCTGTGGAACGGAAGTATCATCACCGGCGATTCGGGTAACACTGTAAGAGAGATCTGCGTTTACTGGAATGAACAGGAGTTTAATAATTACTGCAATGAAAGTGGAGGGTTAATAGTATGGTGCAATCTTACCCTGACAGTTACTGACACCAGAGGATTAAGCGACACAGATAATGCCACCATCCTTATATCAAAAATCCCTGAGGTAGAACCGAGCCTTTACATAAAGAAGTTCGTTAATCCGCCCCAGACTGAGCCCGGAAAGCCTGTTGAGCTACATATTTATCTGAATGGAAGAGGTTTCAGAACCGAGGGGACAAATCTTTCGGTTGTTACGGTTATAGATACAAGCGGAAGTATGAGAGATCCAACTTACTACAGTAACTTCGCCGGTAACGTAACACCTCAGGTTTGGGAAGTGGTGCACTACATCAACAGCTCATGGAAGAACTCAGAAATCATAGTGACTCTCTCATCTCCGGATTCCATGAGTCCGTGGTGGGATGGGTATGATAAAGACGATGCCTTTGTAATGGATGTCTATCAGGCAGATGGAGACTACTACAGAGTTATACCTTCAGACTCGAATGAGCTTGAAAGTGTGAATGGAATTTTCTTTTATGATTCTGATGTCAAACAACAAGAAATCGGAAACTGGAGTTTTAAGTCTGTGGTTGCCATACCGAAACCCATCCCGCTGGAGCTTAAGTTCTACAAGTGGATAAGGTATTCCTGGGTTTTGCAGGAAAAATTCTCAACCAATTACATCCCCAGCTATTATGTCCACCAGATAGAACTGCCTTCCGGATACACAGCCAATGATCAGTTTAAGTATCTTGATGTAGAACTGTACAGTCCTTACAGGAATGATTTCTTTGTGTGGCTGGATAATAACTTCTGTAAAAACGGTGTTTGCCGTGTTAGTGACATCGCTGCAGGAATGCACAATCTCTACATAGCACCAAGACTTCCGGATGCAAGACAGTTCGAAGGTGCCCTTTACATTCAGAAGCTTGATTCAGCAAAAATAGCTTCAATAGACTTCATAGAAGAGACCGTAGGCGAGGGAGATTATATAGGCCTTGTAAGTTTCGCGACCACTGCAACAAAGCATGCTGTGAACTCGTCCCCGTTTTTAACCTACCTGACCACTGACAGAAGTGTTGTGGTAGAGAAAGTCAAAGAATTAAATGAGGGGGGCTGGACAAACATATACCAGGCTCTGGCATATGCCAGAGACGTGCTGCTTGAAAACACAACTTACACTAATGGAACTCTTCCGCTTATCGTTTTCATGACCGATGGAAGACCTACTTGCAAATATTTGGGCGGGGACTACAGCAGCAGTAGTTACAGTTGCAGCGAGACTGTTTGTGGAGACAATGATCAGATCTGCTACAACCAGATAATACCTCTGGCTGATGAAATCAAAAACACGGTGATTGGGGAAAACAACATTACCATCTGCACCGTCGGATTTGGTAAAAGTGGAGATTACAATGCTAAATTGTTGGAAGATATGGCAAGCTACAAGCCAGGAAGTAATGAAAAGTGTTTCTATGAGGCAAGAAATTATCAGGAGCTTTCAAGAGCCTTTATGGATATTTCGAGGATATTCAGAATTGCAGCAAAGAATGTTACGGTTAGAGATGTCATTCCCGATAACATCCGCTTACTCGGAGCCGAGCTCACGATCTCCGGAAATGCAAACTGTACTGATGTATCCCTGAATGAAGTTGAAAATGGCACGATGGTCAGTTTCAACTGCGGTGAAATTTACATCGATGATGAGATCGAACTGATTGTCAGAATCGTTGCTGATGAGCCGGGCACTTATTTCCTTGATATTCCAGTTGTTAGCAATGTTACGTATGAGTACTACCCGTTTGGTGGGAATTACATCGCTACAGTGAATCTGGACGTGGTTGCTGTCAGATATGGAGGGAGTGAGAGGGCTACTGTCAGAATAGAGTGAGGTTGTTAAGATGAAAAGCAAAGCTGCTTCGGAGGTGCTTGGAGCTTTAATGGTGATAACCCTGATTACAACCACTGCCGGGCTGCTGTATTTAATTGCATCTCCGATTATATCACAGAGTCAGGAAAGCATTAAGCTTAGAAAAGCGGAATTTGATATGCTTGAGCTGAAGGAAAAGATTGAGAGGGTCAGATACATGGTTGAAACAAATGCTACCTACAACTTAAGGCTGGTTGGGGTGTCGGCAGAGTTCAAAAACGAACCCGTTTTGGTTATCGACGGAAATACGTATGTACTGTCAACCATTAAAATAACTGGTAATGGATGGGAAGTTTCTTACCAAAACGGAGCTGTAATAGAGAGAACTTCATTTTACAGTAAAATGGTGAGTGACCCCAACATATACTACGAACCCTCAACCAGCACTCTCACGATCCCGGTTATAATGTTCAAAGGTAATACATCCCTTGGCGGAACCGGGAGCGTAACAGTCCATTTTTCAATCTCCAATGTAAAAAGAATAGAGGGGAGTACAATAACTTTAAGCTCAGATAATGCCGATGTATGGTGTGATTACTTCAAAAAAATCGGGCTTTCTCCGATTTGTAATCCAGCAACAGTGACACTTCCGGCTTTAAACACAAGCATAGTGCTTTACGAGGTGAATGTTGAATGAACAGCAAGGCGGTTTCAGAGGTGGTTGGTTACATTTTTGTTTTCGGTATAATCCTCACAGCTGTAACCTACGCATATTTAAACGTAAATCATCTCGTTAAGGAGACTACTGACAAATACAGGATTGAGGGTATAAGAGAGAGCTTCAAAAGAGTGCAGAACGTATTCTTCCTGTCAGTATACGGTGGCGCTCCCCTGCAGAGCATACAGGTTGAATTTCAGGGCGGACATCTTTACATAGAGAACAAAACGACTGTTAGGATTGAAGTTGAAAACTCTCCGATATGGGAGGGGGATGTTAGAGCACTAAGCTACGAACTCGGGGATTATAAAATCGTCATTGAGAATGGAGCGATCTGGGAAGACTTTTACGGATACAAGAGAACGGTAATGAATCCCAGAATTTTTGTCAAAAAAGTTGAGGTGCCGGGAGCATCAGGAGCGAATTATACAGTGGTTATGGTGGTTGTTGACAGGCTGGTTGGAGATGTATCAATTGCAGGATACGGCTCGGTAAATCTTGTCTTCAACACCTCTGTTGAGAGAGTGATTTACAACACAACGCCCGGTTACTTGAACTTCAGTGTCTCCTCTCCTTACTATGAAAAATGGTATGATTTCTTCCAGGAACTTACCGGAGATGTTTTCAGAGATCCTTTAACGAATACAGCACGGATGACGGTACAGTATCAAAAACTGATAGTTACGGTCTACGAGACAGAAGTTCGGGCTGTGGAAGTTTAGCCAAGCGTCCTGAGGATCTCCTCTATCTTCCTCACTTCTTCTTCTATCTTCTCAACAGCTCTGCTGCAATCCAGGTAGTCAAGCATTGCTCCACACCGCGGACATTCAAAGTTGAGCTCCATCGCATCGTTGTAGGATACCTTCACACACATGTTGGGACAGATGTAGTAAATCGTGCTCGTTTCCGCTTCAATTTTTTCCCTGAGCTTCTTCACTGTTTTTTCAAGCTCTCGCTTTAAAACCTCAACAGCTTTGTCGTAGTTTATCCGCCAGTAGTACTCCATCCATCCCGTCTCATCATCCCTTTTCCTGACATATTCAGCCATTCCTATTTCGTAGAGTGCAAAAAGGGCCTTTCTGATTTCGTTGATCTCTATTCCAAGCTCAAGAGAAAGCTGGTCATCCGTGAATTCATCCTCGATGCCAAGCGAAAACAGAATCAATCCAACCTCTCCTGCAGCCCTTCCAACAAGCTCGTTCAGAAGGTCCTCCACGCTGGTTGTGGTTTCAGCTTTCACAAATACATCTAATGTGATTTTACCTTTTTTAACTTTTTGGTTGTGATAAAATGTCGCAAGCTTTAAAAAAATAATTATAGTTCGGCAAAAGCCTTTTCAAGGGGTGGAATAACCTGCTTCTTCCTGCTCATCACTCCTTCAAGCCACACACTCCTGCCTTCAAGCTTCTTGCCAAACGCCTTCTCGACTATATCCGGATAATCTGTTACCACAAGCAGCTCAGTTCCTTCCTTCATTATGTCCGTTAGCATCAGGAATATTCCGGCATAGTTCCCTTCATCCTTCATCTTCTTCAGCGTTTCATAAATCTCGTCAATTCTGTTCTCTACAAGCGAGAGATCAATGAGTTCGATCTGACCAACTCCAACTTTCTTGCCGGACATGTCAAAGTCCTTGTAGTCTCTTTTGATGATGTCCATTGCAGTCAGATTCTCAATTGCAGAAAGTTTTGCCTTGATTTCCACACCAAACTTTGTCAGGTCTTCAATTCCTGCAATCCCGGCAAGCTCTTTTGCAACCTCCTTATCAAGCTCAGTTGTGGTGGCTGATTTGAAGATCACCGTATCGCTAAGAATGGAAGACAGCAGTATCCCCGCGATTTCCTTCGGAATCTCAACTCCCGTCTTGTCAAACAGAATTTTAATAACCGTAGCTGTGCATCCGACAGGAAGGTTTACAAACAGGATTGGCTGGGGAGTTGTAACATCACCGATCTTGTGGTGGTCAACTATCGCAACAACCTCCGCCTTTTCTATGCCCTCTACCGTCTGCGCCTTTTCGCTGTGGTCTACAAGTGCGAGTTTCTTTCCTTCCCCGTTTGTCAGAATTTCGGGGACTTCAAAACCAAACTTTTCAAGTACATACTTTGTCTCAGGGTTTACTTCCCCCTGAACTGCAGGTTTGGCTTCCGCGTCAATCTTCATCATTTTGCTTACATTTCCGTCCTCCTTCCATTTGTTCCAGAGGTAGGCAAAAGCAATCGCAGAACATACTGTATCCGTGTCGGGATTCTTGTGCCCAACAACATAAACCACGTGCTCCATAGAGTATTGGTTTTGTGGTGGGTAATAACACTTTCGAAATTTTTCAACGGCTTTTCTCTCCGCGATTTTCACGATATTTTGAGTTAATGCTGAAACGTTCCGTGATCGCAAAAACAAAACCAATATAACTCAGCCTGAATTTCTAACTTCATGAGAAAGTTCATTCTTATCATCGCCATGGTTGCAGCACTGGTTAGACTTTTCAATCTCACTCTTCCTCCTCTTTTCTTTGATGAGAGCATTCACGCAACCATCCTGAAATCACTTTTTAACGGAAACTACAGGTATAACCCGGCGTATCACGGTCCTTTACTTTATTACCTGCTTTACACCCCCGTTCAGACTCTTGGAGAGAGTGAGTTTTCCCTGCGCATACTTCCAGCCCTCACGGGAATCTTGGTCGCTCTGACACCGTTACTCTACAGAAGGTTTATCGGAAGTGAGGCAGCAATCATTGCAGCAGTTCTGGTTGCCATTTCAGCCATAATCACGAACTATTCGAGGTTCTGCAGGGAGGATATTTTCCAGCTCCTCTTCACAGCTCTTTTTGCGTACTTTATTTTCAGATACCTCGAAAAAGAGAAGAGTTTGAAGGATTTCAGGGTGGACAGAGACACCCTCCTCTTAACCACCTCTTTCATTTTCATGGCTCTTCTCGCAACCCTTAAGGAGACATTCTACCCTATCGCCGCAGTATTTGCCCTCTACTTCATCTTTGACATCAAAAAATTCAGGGCTTCGGATCTTGCAATTTCCGCATCAGTCTTCCTTCTTATCTATTTTGCCTTTTACACTAACTTCTTCACGTACACCACCCCTCTCACAAACTTCTCGGAGTTTCCGGCAGTAAAGGCTGTAAGCTACTGGAAGCATCAGCACGACATAGCAAGAATTGGCGGACCATGGTACTACTACCTTGAACTAATCCTGTTATACGATTTTCCGGCTTTTTTGCTGGCGATTTTTGCATTACACGCTATAATAATAAA
>CAZZLE010000242.1:0-2909 GCA_964654595.1 uncultured archaeon
GTCGATGTGGATGTGAGTTGGGCAAATGTATCCAACATTCCAGTTTCTGTCGATCTCTTCAAGGATTATGTCAGCTCCTTTATCCGTTCCGGGGTCGATGATGGCTGTTACTGCATCAGCTACAACGTAGGAAGAGATAACTCCCTCCTCCACATACTTCAGAGTGTCGATGAGGTAAATATTGGGAAGAACCTCTTTCATGAAAAAAAGAGTAATTAGAAATTAAAAAATGTTTCTTTTTTAAATTCCAAGAGCCTTTCTCTTCTCAAGTATTACCTTCTCCAGCAGTTCAGCAGCCTTTACCGGATCCTCCTCTACAAGAATCTTCCCGCCGGTGAGTTTCTCCACATCTTCAGTGTAGAGCTTCACGGCCTCTTCACTTCCGGTTATTGGTGGAACTGGAGAGACGTGAGTTGTAAGGCCGTAGGCAACTGCAAACACGGCATCTATTGTTGCCTTCTGCTCCATATATTCCGGAGCTGTAACAGCCACCGGAAGCTGGGGAATGTCAACCCCAAGAGCATCAGAAATCAACCTGAGAAGGTAAGCTGCCCTTCCGGTGTCGGTGCACGTTCCGAAGCTCAGCACTGGCGGGATGTTCAACGCCCTGCACACGGCCTTCAGCCTCTCTCCTGCAAGCTCTACAGCTTCCATAGACGTTAGCCCTTCAACCTGCAGAGCTCCGTTACCGCAGCCCATCGAAAGAACAAGTATATCCCTCTTTATCAGCTCCTTTGCAATTGTAACAGTGCTGGTGTCATGCGGACCGTTTTTGAGCGTTGTGCAGCTAACTAAAGCAACTACACCTCTGACATCCCCTTTCTTGATTGCTTCAAGAAGAACATTAAGATCTCCGTTCAAAGCTTTGAGAATTGCCTCCGGAGAGAAACCGACAACTATTTTCTTCTTCTGTTCCACCTTCACAGCCCTGCTCCTGTCTCTCTGCCTGAAGTTCTCTACTGCCATTTCAATAAGCTTTTCAGCAATTTCCTCAGCCCTCTCAGGTTCATAGTCAAGTCCCTCATCTATCCCCCTGAATCTCACAACTTTGCTCACAGGCACGATTTTTACCCCGTAGCGCTGATATTCAGGCAAGGAAGGAAGAGCACAGTTCATATCAGCCGCAAATACGTCAATGCATCCTGTTGCAAGTGCAAACTCCTGAACAATCCAGTTTCCGACAATTCCTGCAAAAACAGGACTGTCAACGCGCTGAAGAATTTCCTGTCCGGTCTCTATGAATCCTATTATCCTCAACCCCTTAGCTCCTGCCGCCCTGGCTTTTTCCTGAAACTCCTCCATCTCGGCGAGCTTTATCAATGCAATGCCCACAAACGGTTCATGACCGTCAACGGCAATGTTAACGTAGTCAGGATCAAGTATTCCCAGATCAGCGTAGCTATCATGCGGCATGGGTGTGCCAAAGAGAATGTCCTGGATCGTTTCGAGAGCTAACTGTGCTGCCATGCATGTGGCAATGCTCAGAGCCATGCTTTTCTTGGCCAAAGAGACATAGTTTGAGTCCACATTTGTCATAGCAGAAGTTCCCATCGTCAGGAGTTCCTGAAATACGCCTGAAGGGAATATACCCAGTTTCTCCCACAGCTCCTTTCTTGGCCTGGGTGCAAATATCTCAACCAGTCTGCTCTTCTCAACTGAGCTTAAATCAGAGATAACGAAATCTGCAACCTTCTTTGCAAGTTCGTTCACATCCTCACCTTCAATTCCGAGCTGCTCTGCAAACCACTTCAGTTTCTCAACATCCCTGATCTCGTAAATTGTCTTTCCCTCAGCCGTCGCCTTCAGCGTTTTCGCAGCCTCAATTGCGTGGTACGTGTAAGCTTCAGTTCCGAGCATGTTTTTGTGTGTGAAATTCCTTACAACCATGCCAGCGGCATCTATACCACATGCCCCGGTGGGCTTGTCCTTGCCAATTCTGCAGGGACCCATGCTACAGAGCTGACAGCTCAGACCGACACTGCAGAAGGGGCATCTTCCTTTTTCCTGTGCATTGAATCTGTCCACGATGTTGGTTATACCATCTTTGCTGACCTTACCGTACATCATGTTTATGCTTTCATGCTCGCTAACCTTTCCCTCAATCTTCATGAATTCAGGTTGACTTAAAATTTTATAACCTTATCCCCTAAGATTTTCGCGAACTTTATTTTCCTGCAGTGAACTGAAAATTATGCTTGAAGTGCAGATTAAAACAAAACTTCCTGAAAACTGCACTCTCACAACATTGAATGAAATCATAAAGAATTGTGTTGTCAGAATTGAGGGCTTTGCCAGGAAAGATGATGTGGTGAGGGGACTGCTGAAGGTTAAGGGTAGAGATTCTGATGAGATACTCAGGAATCTCCCATCTCACTGCGAGGGTGTAAAGCTTTCATCCAAGGAGGCAAAGGTATTGATAAAGGAGCATACATGCATGCTTGTAATTCCCATTCTTGAATCCGGTTGTGTTATTACAGGAGTCGATATCGAGAACCACGAGCTTGTCTGGAATATAATATGCGATGACGATGGTTTTCTCACCCTCCTTCAAAATCTTGAGGGTGTTGATTTCGAGCTGATTTACAAGGGCAGACCAGCAGAGAAGGACAGTATTACATACAGAGAGGAGGAAATTCTTAAAATAGCCCTTGAAAAAGGATACTTCGACTTTCCGAGAAGGATAAGACTTGAAGAACTTGCGAAGTTTTTCGGTATAGCTCCCTCAACGCTATCAGAGATTCTGAGAAGGGGACAGAAGAAGGTGCTGGAAAAGTACTTTGATGGTAAAGTTTAAAAGTGTCTTAAATCAGAAAAAATTAGGTGGTGGGATGGAAGAAAAATGTAACCCAAACTTGAAGTGTGTCCTCAAATGTGCCCTGAACGTATCATGTCTTGAGATGGACGTGTAT
>CAZZLE010000243.1:0-1536 GCA_964654595.1 uncultured archaeon
GATTTCTTCCCTTCTTGCGGAAGTAGTCCTTGATTCTCTTCATCTCGTCTAAGTTCAGAGCCAGTCCAAGCTCCTTGCTGATTTTAACAAGCTGGTCATCATCGGCATCCAAAATGAGGACTTCGTAGAGTTCAAAGGGGACATCAATTTTCCTGTACATGCTCTCACTCTCTCCAGACTATGCTGTATTTCTGAATGACCGGATTTGCAAGTAGCTTTTCACACATCTCCTTAATTTCTCTTTCCGCATCCTCTCTGCTTCTTGATTCAATATCGATGCGGAAAACCTTCACGGTTGAGACCTTCTTAACCCTCTTAAAACCGAGCAGTCTGAGAGCTTTGAGTGTTGCTTCACCTTCCGGGTCGGCAACCCCTTCCTTTAACTCGATGTAAACATCGGCAATCATGTTAGTTTTTTCACACCGGACTTTAAAAATCAAGCGATAGGTATCTTGCTGTTTAACACAAACTTTATTTCCTATCCTTCAATAAAACTGCTATGATTCTGATAAAAAATGCCAAGCTTCTCAGACCTGAAGGGGTTGTTGAGGAAAGTCTCCTGATTGAAGACGGTAAGATAGTCTCGATCGGTGAAAAGGATAAAAGTGATGTTGTGATTGATGGTAGCAAAAAAGCGGTGATCCCGGGTTTCTTCAACACCCACACCCATGCTGCGATGACCCTCTTCAGAAGCTATGCGGACGACATGGTTCTGCATGAGTGGCTGGAGAGGAAAATATGGCCGCTTGAAGCAAAGCTTGATGCTGATGCTGTTTACTGGGGGACAAAGCTTGCCTGCCTGGAGATGCTAAAAAGCGGAACGGTCTTTTTCAACGACATGTACTTTTTCCCGGAGGCAATTGCAAGGGCTGCTGAAGAATGCGGGATAAGAGCCTGCATCTCTGCAGCTTTCTTTGACTTCTTCAATCCCGACCTTCTGGAAGAGAATTTAAAAAATGCGGTAAAAACTCTGAAAGCCATTGAAAAATACGATGTTTTGAGGTCAATTGGTCCGCATGCGGTTTATACCGTCAGCCTTGATGGACTGAGAAGGGCTGCTGAGATTGCAGAAGAGATGGACATCTTTATCCACTTTCATCTGGCGGAGACTGAAAGAGAGGTGCTGGACTTCAGGAAACAGCACGGAAAGCTGATCGTTCAGGCACTGGATGAGATAGGATTTCTGAGCGGAAGGCTAATAGCTGCTCACAGCGTGTGGCTTGAGGATGCTGAAATAGAGCTTCTGGCTAAGAGAGGTGTCAGCGTTTCCCACTGTCCGACAAGCAACATGAAGTTATGCGTTGGAAAGGCCATTAAATACGAAAAAATGAGGGAGAAAGGAGTTAACTTCACAATTGGAACTGACGGAGCTGCAAGCAACAACAACCTCGACATGCTTGAAGAGATGAAGTTCGCTGCACTGCTGCAGAAGTTCTACTACAGCAATCCAACCCTGATGAGGGCTGAAGAAGTCTTTGAGGCTGCAACAGTTAGCGGGGCAAGAGCGTTCGGGATAAATTCTGGTCTGATTGAGGA
>CAZZLE010000244.1:0-4629 GCA_964654595.1 uncultured archaeon
CAGCATTTTAGTGTGGCTTCTGCTTATAAAACGCCTTTACAAAACAGGATGGCTTGGAGCCATCGCCATCGGCATTTTAGCAATAATAATATTCATAGCCATACTGGTACTCTTAGCTCTGCTGTTCGGCATATTCCACATCATATACGAGTGGCTGATCGCCCCCATATTATAAACCACAGTGTTTGCAAATCCTAAAATTTTAAATATAACAAGAGCTGCACCTTACTTACCTAAAGGTGTAGCGTGGAATGCCAAGCCAATTTCCAAGCCGAGAAAGGCCAGCCTCAAGAAGACTCTGATATACAGGGCTGTTGTTGATCTGCTCTTAAAGCTGAACGAGATCGTTGAGAGAGAAAGCATAGTTGAGATGGATCTCAATCCCGTTTTTGTCTACGAGAAAGGGCTGGTTGTTGCCGATGCCAGGATAGTTGTTGGGGAGAGGAAGAAGTTTGATATGGAAGTTGGGGATATAAGCTTCTTCTTCAATGCTGAAAGTGTGGCTGTTGTAGGTGCTTCTGCAACCCCTACAAAAGTTGGAAGCTCGGTTTTGAGAAGTCTGATGTCAAACAGGAATTTGAGGATTTACCCGATAAACCCGAAAGCGGACGAGATTCTTGGGCTGAAAGCCTACCGGTCCATAGAAACCCTTCCTGAGGTTCCCGACATAGCGATTATAACTGTTCCCGCCGAACACGTTCTTGATGCTGTCAAAGAGGCTGCTGTGGCCGGAGTGAAGGGAGTTGTGATAATCTCCTCTGGTTTTAAGGAAGCTGAAATTGAGGAGGGAAGTTTGAGGGAGAAGAAGCTGAGAGAAATTGCAAAAAAGTACGGGATAAGGATAATAGGTCCAAACACCTTTGGTATAGTTAGCGTTGTCAGCGGCATCAATGCGAGCTTCACGCCGATGTTCAGCGAGGTGAAGAGGGGTAAGATAGCCCTTGTTTCACAGAGCGGCGGGATATGTCACTACATAATGCACAATTTCAGAGATCTGGGATTCAGCTACATCCTGCATCTTGGAAACAGATGTGATGTTGATTTTCCTGAAGTGCTCAGGTTTCTGGCAAAAGATGAAAACACTGATGTTGTCGCCCTTTATATTGAAGGCACGGAAAATGGAAGGGGAATCTTTGAAGAATTGAAAGAGCTTTGCAGGAGGAAGAAAGTTGTGTTAATGAAATCGGGAAGGAGCAGCGTGGCAGATAAGGCATCTTTAAGCCACACCGGAAGTATGGCTGGAGACTACAGAGTCTTTGTTTCAGCCATGAAGCAGGCAGGGGCGGTTGTTGTTGAAACCCCGACAGAGCTTATTGACTCGGCCATGGCAATGACAAGAATTGAGGCGAAAGGCGGAGTTGCTATACTGACAATACAGGCAGGACTTGGAATCGTTGCTGCAGATATCATCGAAACCTCCGGCGGAAGACTGGCAAGATTTGGAGAAGAGACCGTGAAAAAATTAAAAAGCCTGCTGCCGCCAATAACTCTCAGAGAGAACCCGGTAGATCTTTCATTCAGCGGTCTAAACCTTCATCTGTTCGCGGAGGTCATTGATGCTGTTTGCAGTGATGATGATACGGGAATAGTCATCTTCCTTTACGCAGTCGCGCCTCCGAGCTGGGTTTTACCGTCAGAAGTTATCCGGCAGATAATGAGCAGGATAACCAAACCATCCATTCTTGTCTACTCATCAACTCCAGAGAACTATGCAGAAATCAAGAATGTAATGAAAAACACCAGCACCCTGATTTTCGACTCAGTAGAAAGGGCTGCAAAAGTAGCAGCAATACTCTCATCCAAACGAAACTATTTTTAATTTATCCCTTCATTTCTGGTTGATGTTGCTGGTTTATATTGACGGTGAGTTCGTCCCGGAAAATGAAGCGAAGATAAGTGTCTTCGACCACGGCTTCCTTTACGGAGATGGAGTTTTTGAGGGAATAAGGGCCTACAACGGAAGAGTTTTCAGGCTAAAGGAGCACATAGACCGTCTTTACGATTCGGCAAAGGCTATTGATCTTGAGATTCCTCTTACCAAGGAGGAATTCATAGAGATAATACTTGAAACGCTGAGGAGAAACAACCTCAGAGACGCATACATCAGGCCAATAGTGACAAGAGGAGTTGGGGATCTTGGCCTTGATCCAAGAAAATGTCCGAAACCCTCAATAATCGTCATAACCAAACCCTGGGGGAAGCTTTACGGAGATCTTTACGAGAAGGGTCTTAAGGCAGTCACAGTTGCGGTTAGAAGAAACTCCTTCGATGCCCTGCCACCAAACATTAAGTCCCTGAACTATCTCAACAACATCCTGGCAAAAATCGAGGCAAATGCCAAGGGGGGTGATGAGGCAATATTCCTCGACAGGAACGGATATGTTTCAGAGGGAAGCGGGGATAACATCTTCGTGGTGAAAAATGGGACAATTACAACCCCTCCGGCAATAAACAACCTCAAGGGAATTACGAGGGAGGTTGTGATAGAGTTAATACACAGACTTGGAATACCGTTTAAAGAAGCAAATATCGGTCTGTATGATCTCTACACAGCAGATGAAATTTTTGTAACCGGTACTGCAGCTGAAATTGCACCAATAGTTGTCATTGATGGTAGAAAAATCGGAGATGGCAGGCCGGGGGAGATAACGAGAAGGCTGATGGAGGAGTTCAAGAAGGTCACTGAAAGCGAAGGCGTTCCCATATATGAGTGAAGTTCTGATCACACTGATAGTAGAACTTGAGGACAAGCCGGGTCAGTTGCTGAAAGTTCTGCAACCAATCTCAGCGATGGGAGGAAATATTGTCGGAATAGTCCATCAGAGAGGGAAAAAAACGCCTCTGAACAGACTTCCAGTCGAGATATCATTTAAAATAGATGGCAGGAAAGTCGATAGGCTGATAAAAGAACTCAAATCGCTTGGAATAGTAATAAGAAACTTCAATGAGGTGAGGCTGACCGCAACCACATCTGTTCTGCTCATAGGTCACTTGATTCATACTGACATCAGCGACACGATAAACAGCATAGAGACTGATGGAGAGGCGGAGTGTGTTGAAATGCATGTCAGAATGCCGGAAGTTTCCGGCCCTTCAACGGCAATACTCACCATCTCAGCCTCAGGAGAGGACAAGCTTAAGGAGGCGTTAGAGAAACTGCGTGAGGTTTGCATGAGAAAGGAAATAATAATTATCGAGCCCGTCAACGAGGAGCTTTTATGATTAAAATCGCCATTGTTGGATTCGGAACGGTTGGACAGGGATTTGCTGAACTTTTGATCAGGAAAAAGGATGAAATCGAGAGGGCTGTTGGAAAATTCAGGGTTACTGCAATAGCTGATTCAAAGAGCTCGATAAGCGGTGATTTCAGACTTGATGATGCTCTGAAAATGAAGAGAGAGACGGGAAGGCTCAGAGATGATGTTATTGCCATGGAAATTGTGAGAGAAGCTGAATACGACATCCTGATTGAGGCAAGCGTAACTAAGGTTGGTGGTGGAGATGGGGTTGAGTACATCAGGGAAGCTCTGAGGAGAGGAAAGCATGTTATTACATCAAACAAAGGACCAATTGTTGCCGATTTTGATGGTCTGATGAAGCTTGCAGAAAGAAACGGTGTAAAGCTCATGTATGAAGCTACTGTTGGGGGTGCAATGCCCGTCATAAAACTCGCAAGGAAGTATCTTGCTCTTTGCCAAATTGAGAGTGTAAAGGGAATACTCAACGGTACATGCAACTACATACTCTCAAGAATGGAGGAAGAGAAGCTCCCCTACGAGCAAATCCTAAAGGAGGCTCAGGAACTTGGTTATGCCGAGGCAGATCCAACATACGATGTTGAGGGCATAGATGCCGCACTCAAGCTTGTAATAATCGCAAATACAATTGGTGTGAAAGCCAGATACGAGGATGTTGAGGTGACTGGAATAACGCAGATAACTCCGGAAGCTTTTGAAGTTGCTGCCGGGAAAGGATACACCATAAGGCTTATCGCTGAGGTCAGCAGAGAAAAGCTTAAGGTATCTCCAAGACTTGTTCCGCTGCATCATCCTCTCTCCATCAAAGGGACAATGAATGCGGCAATGTTCAAAACAGATACTGCTGGAAACATCTTCGTTGCTGGCAGAGGGGCGGGAAAGGAGGAAACAGCATCAGCAATACTGTCTGATTTTTACGAGATTTATGCTGGATCTCGTTAAATTTTTATTGGTTCTTGTATTTCTTTTATATGCCTGCAAGCTCGATTTGGAGAGCAGAATTGTTCCCAATCGAGTCTGGAAGTACATGCTGCTCTCTTCAATTCCAATAACAGCCTATCAGCTCGCCACGAGTTACTATCTAATGGTACACTACCTTGTAGCTGTATTTTTTGTTTTAATGGTCATAGCCCTCTCTTACGCCCTCTACCTCATAGGAGCATACGGAGGAGCTGATGCGAAGGCGATAATGTGCCTCGCCTTAATCTTCCCTTTCTACCCCACCTTCAGCAACTTTCCTCTGTTTGGCCACAGTTTTTCCTTTGCCTTCTCCACTCTCGCCAACTCCGTTGTTGCCGCTCCATTCCTTATGATTTTCATGTTTCTACGCAATATTGTGAGAGAAGGGTGGAAGGGGCTGAGAGGGAATGTC
>CAZZLE010000245.1:0-4489 GCA_964654595.1 uncultured archaeon
TTAAAGGTAGAGTTTGCGGGTTTTGACAACAAAATACTGGAAGAACCGAGAAACGACCTGTGTTATGATGTTCTGGATGGAAAAATAAGTGTGAATTTTTAGGCAAGAAAGAGCAGACCGGGGTATCCACTTTACACGGAAAAGCTCATGGAAAGGCTGAAGGAATTAAGGGACAGGAGGATCATGCAGGTGGAGCCATACCTGGAGGAGGTTGAGAAGCTAAGGAATCTGGGTGAAGGTGATGATAGAGTGAGAGAAATGGAAAGGAAAGTCAGTGCACTCTATATCGACTACACGGAATCATTCCTAAAGGCAGATTTTGAAGAAGTTGTTGAAAAAATTTTGAGGTTATCCAAGGCAGAAGCGGAGAGAATCGTGATGAGAGATGAGATGAGAGCAAAAGTTCTGGAAAACTGGGATAATGCTGCGGTAGAGGCTGGAATAAACCATTTTAAGCTTTCGGAGATTCTTGATGCTGAGAGTGTTAGAATAGCAGACATCATCGCTGAAAGAATCGGGACGAGATATCTCGAAAGTCCGGGAGAGAGAATTCTGAAAGCATTTATTTTCGATGAAGATGAGAATTTTGCACTTCTCGCTGCGAGAAACCTCGTTTTCATAACGCTACTTGAAAAGAGAGAGATTTTGCCGGATTTTGATGGAGATTATCCCCACTTCGTTCATGAGCAGAAACTCGTGAGATTTGTTGAGAAACTTGATTATGAAAAATGCAAAAAACTCTTTTACAGGTTTTGGAGTTCCAGATAGCTCAGCAAGATTTATATTTCTTGCTAAAATCAGGCAAAAGGATGAGAATCGTAATGAAATTTGGAGGAGTGAGCGTTAAGGATGGAGAGAACATTTACCATTGTGCTAATCTTGTGAAGAAGTTCTTGGAAGGGAATGAAGTCGTGGTTGTTGTTTCTGCGATGCAGGGAGTGACAGATGCTCTTATAAAAGCTGCACAGAGGTGCTGCTCAGAACCCTCAGCTGGTTTCATAAAGATGTTCATTGCAGACATGATGAAAAGACACTATGAGGCTATTGAGTATGCTGTGAGAAATGAGGAGGTAAAGAACAAGGTGATAGCGGCAGTGGAAAGACTGCTCGACGAGCTTGAAAAAGTTCTTCTTGGCATAAGCTACCTCGGTGAACTGACCAGAAGAAGTGAAGACTACATAGTATCATTTGGAGAGAGGCTTTTAGCCCCAATATTCTCCGCTTCCCTTCTCTCTCTCGGTGTAGACTCAGTTGCCCTGACTGGAGGAGATGCTGGTATCATTACTGACCGAAATTTTGGAAGAGCAAAACCTCTTCCCGGTGTTTATACAACGATTAAAAACAGGATTGAACCCCTCCTTACAATAAAAAAGACTGTACCCGTGGTTACAGGTTTTATCGGGGCTACTGACGACGGAAGCATAACCACACTCGGGAGAGGCGGGAGTGATTACACCGCAACAATACTTGCAGCAGCCCTTGATGCTGACGAGGTGTGGCTATGGAAGGAAGTTGACGGAATCATGACCTGCGATCCTAAGTACGTTCCCAATGCCAAGGTGATTCCCGAAATATCCTATCAGGAAGCAATGGAACTGTCCCACTTCGGAGCGAAGATACTCCATCCAAGAGCTCTGGAACCTGTGATGAAGAAGAAAATTCCTGTCAGAATTAAGAACACGTTCAATCCTGAAATACCGGGAACTGTAATAGGCCCAACTACCAGTAACAGCAGTGTAATAGTGAAGGCATTAAGCTTAATACCTCAGGCAGGAATAGTCAACGTGAGCGGTGCTGGATTTGATTTTGCGGAGATTATGTCTGAGGTTTTCGGCAGACTTGCAGAGGAGAAAGTTAACGTCATTATGGTAGCCCAGAGTTCATCAGAACTTAACCTCTCAATAGTTGTTGATATAAAAGATTTGGATAAAGCATACAGAACCCTCAAAAACCTTGAGAATGGGGTTACGAAGGTTGAAAAAATTCCTGACATCGCGGTTGTAAGTGCTGTTGGTTCCGGAATGGCCGGAACTCCTGGTGTTGCCGGGAAGATTTTCTCGGCTCTTGGGAGAAATGCCATAAACGTAATAATGATAAGCCAGAGCTGTTCAGAGTACAACGTATCTTTCGTTGTTGATGGTAAGGATGGGGTGAACGCTGTAAGGGTCGTGCACGATGAGTTCGGGCTCGGCAATTAATCTGCTGAGGGAGAGAGCAAGAAGGGCTGCAGACCTTGTTGCGAAACACGAATTCGTGAGAATTTACACCCATCATGATGCAGATGGTATCTCTGCCGGAGCAATTCTTGCAAAGTCTCTCTTGAGAGCGGGCAAGGCATTTCACATAACATTTTTGAAGGGGCTTAACGAACCCTTTGAGTACGAGAGGGGAGAACTTCTGGTTTTCGCAGATATGGGAAGCGGGTATGCTGACTTGATTTCACAGGTTGAGACGGATGTTGTGGTGCTTGACCACCACATTCCAAATGGGGAGATAAGACCTAAGGGAAACATTGTACACGTCAATCCGCATCTTGTTGGAATGGATGGGACTTTTGAGCTCTCAGCCAGCGGAGTATGCTACTTTTTCGCCAATGAACTGGGAAGGAACAGGGATCTGGCTTCTTTGGCATTGATAGGCGCCCTTGGAGACAAGCAGAAAATAGTGGGTGGAAATGAAGAGATTTTTAAAAATGGCATTGAGGCTGGAGTTGTTGAAGAGAAAAAAGGGGTCAATTTACCATCCGGGAAACTGCGGGATGTACTGGTAAAGAGTCTGGAACCTTATCTCGACTTTTACAAAAAGGAGGAGGAGCTTGAGGAGTTTCTTGAAAAAGCAGGGCTTGATGGAGACAGGGAGTTTGATGAACTTGGTGAAGACGAAATAAGACGACTTGCAGATGCTGTAGCTCTCAGACTCCTTAAGATGAACGCTTATACCGGAATATTTGACCAGATAATCGGGAAGAGGATCGTTCTGAAAAATCTGCTCATAAAGAATGCTGTTATGGCTGTTGACGTTGTTAACTCGTGTGGAAGAATTGGATCAATGAGCACAGCCCTGGCAATGCTTCTCGGTGATGTTGAGGCGATGAATAGGGCTATCAGAATAAGAGACGAATATGTTGTACAGATACTGGAAGAGCTCAAAAAGAGGAGGGAAGAAGTCAGGGAGGGTTTCTGCATAAGGTATCTCATTATGGAGAATGGATTGTCAGCAAGTCCAGTAGCAACCACGCTTTCCCGCTACGTTTTTACTGACAAACCTCTGATTGTTATCAACATAAAAAACGAACATGCAAAAGTTTCGGCAAGAACTAACGAAGCTCTGGCAGAGAGAGTCGATCTTGCTGAAATTATGAGGCTTGCTGCAGAGAGAGTTGGAGGAAGAGGAGGAGGGCACAGAGTTGCTGCAGGTGCAAACATAGCTCCTGATAAGGTGGAAGAGTTTCTAAAGGAGGTTGACAGACTTTGCTGTGCCATGCTCGTTTAGAGTTAGCCTCGAAGGATCCCGAGGCTGTGGTAAAAGCCCTTAAACCTGATGACCCTGAATGGTGCAGTTGCCGGGCAGAAAGGAAGATCGTGGTGGAGGTTAAGGTTGAGAAAATTGGAACGCTGATCTCAGCACTTGATGATTATCTGATGAACATAAAAATGTGTGAAAAAATATTGGAAATTCTTTAAATTTCTCCCTTCATTCTCTCAAGTCTTGACCTGATTGCTGCAAGCTCATCTTTTGTCACGCTCACCCTCGCTCCAACTTCTCTTAACTCTCTGTTCAAGTCTCTTACTTTCTTTAGAAGAACCAGATTGAGACCAATGCTGATGAGCAGGAGCGAAACAAGCAAATACCCAAGAAAGTCCATAATTATCACCTTCTTCTAAATATTTTAAGCATTTTTGCAATAGCCCCCTCCCTCTTTTTCTCCTTCACTTCCACTGGAATTCTCTTCTTAGCTTTTCCACCTATGACCTCTGCAAGCTCTGTTATTGCTCTTGATGCCGGGCAATCGGGAGCCCTCAAAACGACCGGTTTACCGTACGCAGCAGCCTTCCTCACTTCTGGATCTTCCGGAACAAGTCCGATTACCTTAGCTTCAAGAATTGCCTCTATTTCGTTCTTTGCCATCTCGATTCCGAGCGTTGTGATTCTGTTGATAACAACACCGAGGATCTTGGTTCCAAGTCTTTCTGCAACTATCTTCGTTTTCAAACCATCAGTTATCGAGGAAATCTCAGGATTCACGACAAGGAGCAATTCTTGGGCTGCAGCTATTGCTATAATTGCACTTCTCTCAAGACCTGCCGGAGCGTCGAGAAGCAGTATGTCTGTATTCTCCATAATCTGCGTGAGAACATCCTCAAGCCTTTCCGGGTTTGCCTTTCTCAGCCCCTCAAGGCTTACACCCGCAGGTACAACCTTCACGCCGCCCGGGCCAACATATATGGCCTCATCAATTCTTGCCTCTCCGGCCAGCACGTTCTGCAAT
>CAZZLE010000246.1:0-1588 GCA_964654595.1 uncultured archaeon
TGAGGTAAGAAAAATTGTCGATTTCTTCTCCGAAATCCCCAAAGACAAAATGGGTGTAACTGGCTCAAGACTGATAGGGCTTGAAGGTGAGGATTCGGACGTTGACTTCATCGTTTACGGCAACTGCTGGTTAATGGCGAGAGAAAAGCTGAGAAAAAGCATAGAAACCGGAAAACTTTCAGAACCGGATGATGCTACCTGGGAGTTTATCTACAAAAAAAGAAAAATTCCGCTCCCCTATGAAATCTTCATCCTGCATGAGAGGAGAAAGTACCACAGAGCTTTTCTCGGAAGCACGTACTTTGATCTTCTTTACGTAAGAGATTACGATGAGATTGAGAGGGATGTACCGGAAGATTTTGGAGTTAAGAAGGGTAAGGTGGAGATAGAAGCGACTGTGAAAGATGATTCCTTAGCTTTCGACTATCCGGGATACTATCTGGTGGAGCATCCTGAAATAGAGGCAATTTTAAGCTTCACACACACATTTGTTGGACAGGCGTTCAGAGGGGAGAGAGTTCTCGCGAGAGGAGATTTAGAGGAAATTGAAGGAAAGCTCTGCTTAATTGTTGGAACCAGCAGGGAAACTCAGGATGAGTTCATTGTTTCAATTGATTTGATGGAGAAATCCGGGCTTATGGCTGAGTTTGAGAAATGGCATCAAGGGCTAAAAGTGCTGCCCCCTTTGCAGCAGCATAATCATCCCTGATCCTTTTAACTGCAACGTGCATTTCGACAGGAAGATATCCGTTAACCCTCTCCTCCACAAATCTCTCATCCAGCCTCGCCCCGATTCTTCCCCCAACTGCCACAGCTTCTGGATTTAAAATCATGACCGCATTTGCCAAAGACCGGCAGAAGAGATTAAACTCTTCCATTCTATAAATTTCACCTGTTTCTATCAGCTTCCTGATGTTCTTCAAACTCCACCCGGAAAAATATGCCTCAAGATGTCCCTTACCTCCGCATCTGCATCTCTTATCTCCCCCAACGAATGTGTGCCCTATCTCGCCCGCAGCCCCCCTGCCTCTGTAAACCCTGCCATCGGCAATTATTCCCCCTCCAATGCCAGTTCCAATTGTTATTCCGAGCAAATTTCTGAAATTGAGACTTTTTGCAGAAAAGTAGGCAAAGCAGTTCGCATCATTGTCAACAACGAATGGCATCTCAAGGTCTAAAGCAGGAATTACCGGCAGGTTTGGTGCCTTAACCGCTTTGCCATCAATAAACCAAACTGCCAAACCGATTCCAACAGCCACAGCATCGCCAAAATTTCTCCTGATGAAGTTAGAGAGATTTTGAAGCACCTCAGATGTTCTGAAACTCTCAGTCCTGAATTTCTTCCCCTCCAGAATGGCAATGTCTGTGTTGGTACCACCAACATCAATTCCGACAATCATATTTGAGCAACAACGTTAATAAATTTAAAACACACTATCCCCATGGTCAAACTTCTGAGTTGCTTCAAAGTCTCTCTAACTTCAGCAGGAGAAATTTTGGTGAGGCTTTGGCTGTTGGAATCGGTTTGGCTGTTTGGTTTATTGAGGGCAAAGCGGTTAAGGCACCAACCCTGCCGGTAATTCCTGCT
>CAZZLE010000247.1:0-6602 GCA_964654595.1 uncultured archaeon
ATACAGATTGACTTTTGCAGGTAGAATTTGCAGATTGAGGTGGGGTTAATGGAGCTGGAAGCGAAACTCGTTGCGTTAGGTGGTTTACTGCACGATATTGGAAAATTTGAGCAGAGAGCCCATGCCCAGAAAAAGAGGCACAGCGAATTTGGATACGAATTCCTCAAAAAACATGTTGAGAAGTACTTCAGAGAATACGACATACTCCCGCTTTTTGCAAAATACCATCACAAAGACGATCTAAAATCTTTTAAAGGAGATATCAGAACAAAAAACCTGCTGAACATTGTTTGCGAGGCGGACAACATATCTTCAGGTGAGAGAAAAGCTGAGGAAGAGATGGTCTTCAAACTCGAGAATCCGCTTGAGTCTGTTTTTTCTTCTGTAAATATTGGAAAGGGTAATGCTGAGAAGGTTTACTATGAACTTGAGATTTTCTCTCCCGGTCGCTATTTTTACCCCAAAAAGAATGTAAAGAACACGATCAACAAATATAAAGAGCTTTTTAAAGGTTTCGAGAGCGAGTTCGAGGAATCGTTTAAAAAACTGAACTTCGATGCTTTGCTCTATGTCTTAGAGAAGTACACAACCTTCATTCCAGCCATGCTCACAGAGGAAAACGATATCTCCCTTTACGACCACCTCAAAACGACTTCCGCCATAGCACTCTGCCTCTACCACTACCACCTGAAAGAACTTGAGAGGGATCTCCAGACCAAAATTGAGGACAGAAAAGAAAGAAAATACCTTGTTGTTGGTGGTGACATTTCAGGAATTCAGGATTTCATCTACACAATTACCAGCAAAGGTGCGCTAAAATATCTTAGAGCAAGATCTCTCTTCCTTGAACTTCTTGTTGAGGATGTTGTAGCAGAAATCATTGAGAGGCTCAAATTAACGAGAGCAAACATCATATTTTCTGGCGGGGGTAGATTTTACATTCTTGCTTACAACACGGAGGAAGCAAAAGAAGAGATAAGAAAAATCGGTGAGGAGGTCAATAAATGGCTTCTCGAGCATTTTCGTTGGAAGCTTTATCTTGCAATTGGCTTTGCGGAGGTTAGTGGGGAAGAGCTCAGCAAATTTAGAACTGAAAAAGCATCCATATGGGAGATCGTGAACAGAGAGCTGAAAAAGAAAAAGCTGAGAAAGTTTCTGGATGTAGTCAGAGAAAGAGACCTGATTGAGAACTACATTCCGGATTCCGAAAATTACGGGGAATGTGATGTTTGCAAAACTCCAGGAATCCTTTATGAGGATGATGAAAACAAAGTTTGCCCGGTTTGCAAGGAATTCCACGAAATGGGAGGGGTGATACCAAAATCTGACGGGTTCGTTAGGCTTAAAACAGATGGCGACAGGAAATACAGCCTTCCGTTTTCAGTATTCAAACCATTCCGGTATGAGGATCTGCCAGAGTATCCCAAAGGAGCAGTGATTTATGTTAAAAATGTGGGGAAAGGGAAGGATGAGAGACTGGACATTAATTTGGCCGATTACAACTTTGTAGTGCTGAACTTCAGCAAGTACAATTCAAAAGATGATGAGGGAAACGTTAAGGAGTTTGATAAACTTGCAGAAGGTGCTACCGGAGCTAAAAAGCTCGCAGTTTTGAGGATGGACGTTGATGATCTTGGAAAAGTGTTCAGCAAAGGTTTGAAAAATAACGAAACAATTTCAAGGATGGCAACGCTTTCAAGGTTCATGAATCACTTCTTCAAGAACTGCATTGACCTAATCTGCGAAAGTAAAGTTAACGTTGACGATGCAAAAGTTCCGAGGATAAAGAGCGAAAGAAAAGAGAGGGATGTGGTGGTTGTTTATTCAGGAGGAGACGACCTGTTTATAGTGGGTGCATGGGATCACGTTTTTGAGCTGGCTTTCGAGATTGAAAGTGCCTTCAGGAAATATGCCGGATCAAACCCGAACATTACGCTCTCAGCAGGATACGGAATCTTTGATCCAAAGTATCCGCTTTACAGAATGGCAGAAGTTACAGGAGAGCGGGAGGAGAGGGCAAAGAATGAAGGAGAGGTCGTTGCAAGGGAAAACGACATGGAAATCAAGAGGAAAAACAGGATTTATTTAGATGAAAGGGGTTACAAAGATGTCAAATTCAAGAAATCCTACGAATGGGATGAGTTCAGAAGAGTATGGGTTGATTACATTACAAAGATATACGAAAGCACCAAACCGGAACTGCTTGTGCGGAGAACGTTGCTGAGAAGAATTCTCAAAGCAAGAAATGATTACCTCAGAAATCCAAACGGTTTCAGATGGTCGGTTTTGCTTACCTACTACCTGTCAAGAGCCAAGATGAATGGCAAGCGAGTTATTGAAGTGATTCCAGAACTTGCATCGAGGGATCCGGAGAAAACAAAAGCGGGAGAACCGCAGGACATTTACCTAATTGATGTACCTCTAAAATTTGTTGATTTAGCCGTAAGAGGGGGTGGTTGAATGTTAGAGGAGTTTGTTGAGCTGTTTGAGAGTGGAGATTTTGTTTCTTTTGCAAGTAAATTTAGTTTTGCTGCAATTGAATCTAGGGAGAGACGCGAAAAACAAAATGAAGTTGCCAAGAAAATATACAGCAAATTTGACCCACCAAAGATAGCTGAGAATTTCTTCGAACTTGATGAATGGGAGAGAAACAAGCTTGCATTTGCAGTTGCCGTGAACTCAGTTGCAAAAGGGCTTGCCACAAGTCAGATTAGAAAAATACTCAACATGTCCGCGAAGATATACAGAAACTTCAGAAAGAAGCAGGATATCTCAAAGGATGTCGTGAGACTTAACTACACCCTTGCATACACCCTTGGTCGGCAAAAACAAATTGAGCCTGTTGCAGAAGTTCTAAGCAAAGTTCTGCCACAATTAAAAAATGGCGAAAAGAATTACGAAGAAGTTCACGACTTTTTACAGGCTGTTGTAGCGTATCACAAGCTCTTAGGAGGGAGGGATTAATATGGGAGAGGCAATTTTCGGTAAGGTTGTGATTAATGGAAAAATAAAGCTGAAAACCGGATTGCATATTGGTGCTCAAACAGAAGCGATTGAGATTGGAGGAATAGATAACCCAGTACTCAAAGATCCAAACACCGGAGATCCATACATTCCCGGATCATCTTTAAAGGGTAAAATGAGGAGCCTTTTCGAGAAGGCCATGAGTGCCGATCAACCTTCAGAAAAAAGAGGCTGGGGAGATGATAAATGGTTTAATAGGAAAATTGGAGACGTGTGGATTCATGCATGCAACAAATTTGAAGATGCTGTAAAGTGTCCAGTCTGCAGACTCTTTGGCACTTCAGGAAAGAGTGGTGGAGACAAAAACTATCCATCAAGAACAATTTTCAGAGACGCATATTTGTGTAATAAGAATGAGCTGGAAGAAGCTATCGAGATAAAGTATGAAACCGCCATAGACAGAATAACTTCCGCAGCAAACCCAAGACCAATGGAGAGAGTTGTTCCAGGAGCCGAATTTGCCTTTGAAATCGTCTACAACGTTGAAAATGAGGCTGAGAAAAAGGATGACCTGAAAAATCTGATAAATCTCATGAAAATGCTTGAGGACGACTATCTCGGCGGTTCTGGATCGAGAGGTTACGGAAAGGTTGAGTTCAGAATAACAGGGATTGTGGAGAGACCAAAGGATTACTATCTCAAGGAAGGATATGAGATCGAACTTCTTAGAAATGATGAGGGGTTAAGGCCTGAAGACGCGCTCAGTCAGATTACTGAGAAGCTATGAAGGCCAAGGTGTTCAAGCTTTATTTTAAAACACCTCTAAGGATAGGGGAGGCAGGTATTGGGCTTGAAAGAGCAGGGGACATTCTGCACTCGGACACTCTGTTCGGAGCAATGGCCACTGCACTTGCAAAGTTAAACGAGGATGTGGAGGAGTTCATCAAAAGGGTTAGCGCGGGGGAGCTAAGATTCAGTTCCTGCTTCCCCTTTGAAAATGGAAAGTACTACCTGCCAGCTCCACAATTGCCGGTAGAGAGAAAGTGGAGGTTTCTGTCCCTTGAGAATTTTGAGAAGGTTATTTCCGGGGAGATAGAAGTTAAAGGGGACGAGACGCCATACATGAAATTCGAAGTTCCGAAAGTCGTGCTCGATAGAGTAACGTCTAATTCCGGCATATACTATCTGACGGCAGTGAAATTTGGCGATAACTCGGGACTTTATTTCATGGTTGATGGAAATGATGGACTTATCAAGAAAGCTCTTAAGTTTCTGCAAGATGAAGGGATTGGTGGTAAGAGAACCTGGGGGCTTGGGAAGTTCGAAATGAAAGAGGATGAGATCCAAATAAGGGAGAGCGGAGAATTTTACACAACTCTTTCCCTGACCTACCCGACCAGTCTCGACAGCGTGGTTTACTGGAAACCAGTCGTGAGGGGCGGGTGGATTAATACAGCAAAGGCGACCATTAGAAAGCCCAAGGTAATCATGGCTTCAGAAGGTTCCATTTTTAATGAGGCAGAGGAGGGAGACGTTATAAATTTGAGCATTGCTTACAGCGACCTTTCAAAAGAAACAGGACATGATGTGTATCTGAACGGCAGGTCTTTCCTTGTAAGGATGGTGATTCCAGATGAAACTTGAAATTCTGACTCCCGTTCATATCGGCTCTGGAGACAAGTATTACGCGACGGATTTTGTGATAAAAGGGGACAGAGTTGTGTTCGTAGATTCAACGAGATTCTTTGAGGAGGTTGAAAAAAAGGGGCTGGATCCGATTAATGTTGCGAGGGAGATAAGTGAGGGTAAGAAAATCGAGGATTTTGTTGATCTGTCAAAGATAAAGATAAGAGAAGTGCCTTTTAAAGGCAGGACTTCAAGAAATGAAATTCTGGCACACATAAAGAGCCGGGGAAAACCATACATTCCCGGATCAACCATAAAAGGTGCGATAAGAACAGCAATCCTGTGGAAAGAGGTCAAAGATAGCAGAGAACTTCTTAACTGGACTGTTAATTATATCAAAAAGAAGCTCAATGAGAAGAGAAATCTTGGTAGAAAAGAATTGATAAAACTCGATGACGAACTTGAAGAAAAAGTGTTCAGAAAAGCCGAGCTTACCGGAAGAAGATCAGACCCCAAGAACGACCTCTTGAGAGCGTTGAGAATTTGCGACTCTGAATTCATTGATGACTGCAGAATATACGAGATAAAGTTTCTTGGAATGAGGAACTTCAGCATGCTAGCTGAATGCACAGAGGCAGGACAGGTGGCTGAGTTTGAGGCGAGCATTGACGGTTTCACCTTGGATTATTTGAGCCAAAAACTGGATTACGATTACATCCTCTCTGCAGCAAGGGAGTTTGCAGAAAAAGTGGTGGAGGTTGAGTTAGAGCGTAAATATCCACAAAAAGCCATAACGGAGTTTAAGAATGTTCTCAATACGAGAGGAATTATTCTCAGAATAGGATGGGGAACTGGGTGGTATTCTTCAACGATTGGAACATTGCTTAAAACACACCCGAAGTTTGAGGATTTGAGAAGGAAGCTCGGACTTGGCAAAAATCCGAGAACAGGAAGATTCAGCAGAAACTTCCCGATGGTGAGGCGAATCACATTCGACGACAGACCTCTGGGCTGGATCTCGATTTATGAGTGACATAGTCAGGGTCACAATCGAGTTCGAGGCCGTAGAAAGCAAAAGGTTCAGGATGTATTCGGGGGCATTTGTGAGAGGTTACGTTTACTGGCTTCTGGCAAAAATGGACAGGACATTTGCTGAAAAACTTCACTCAAGCAAGACGCTCTCCCCTTTTTCCGTCACGCCTGTAATGCTAAACAGCACACCGGTAGACAGACTTGAGGAGGGGAAAGATTACAACTTCTCCATAACCTTCTTTGTTCCGGAGATTGGTGAAGCTCTAAAAGACTATCTGATATCTGCCGACAGTATATACTTCACAGCAGTCCATAATCCTCTCAAGAAGGTGAGTGTCAAGTACTGCAGTGAAGATTCATTTTCCGGCAGACCTTTAACGAAATTCAGGGTGGATTTCATATCTCCATGCTATTTTCGCACACCTTCCGATGGTTACCGCTTTATTCCCCTTCCGCTCCCGAACCTGATGTTCAGGAGTCTCGCAAGACTTTACTCTGCATTCGTCTCCGAAGTACCTCAGGACTACAGAGAATGGCTCGACAGGAATGGGATAGCTGTTTCAGGATTAAAGATAGAGACACAGAAGGTGATGCTGAAGAAGGGAAAGTGGGCTGTTGGTTTTGTCGGGCGTGTAAATTTCAGCCTACCTGAGGATCTTTACGAGGATAAATATGCTGAGATAACGTCTAAACTCCTCAGTTTTGGGGAATATTCAAATGTTGGCGGAAGCAGAACTTCAGGGCTTGGAGTTATGAGATTTTTCGCTGATAACGGGTGAACCTCCGGTTAAACAATTTCTCCCTTTCTTGGATTCACAACTTCCGAATTGCAGAGCTATCACTCATGGCATTTGCTCTTTAAATAATTCTGGCTCAGCAGCATGTCAGCCAATCGGCAATATGAGAAGAAAAGTAACCCATTCGTCGCTCAACTAAGGTGAGAAAAAATTTAAGTGGTATGAATAAACTCCAATCATGAG
>CAZZLE010000248.1:0-4170 GCA_964654595.1 uncultured archaeon
ATCGTTGACAGAAAGAAGGACATGATAATTGCCGGTGGTTACAACATCTATCCAAGAGAGGTTGAGGAAGTGCTTTACGAACATCCTGCAGTTGCTGAAGCAGCAGTTGTCGGTGTGCCTGATCCGTACAGAGGGGAGACAGTAAAGGCATTCATAGAACTGAAGCCAGAGTGGAGGGGAAAGGTTACTGAGCTGGATATAATCCAGTTCTGCAAGGAGAGGCTGGCTGCATACAAGGTTCCCAGGCTTGTTGAGTTCAGAGATGAGCTGCCTAAATCGCTTGTGGGCAAGGTGCTGAGGAGGTTGCTGAGAGAGGAGGTGCTGAAGAAGAGAGGAGATTAAAGCACTAAACGCATCAGATACCACTGCTTTATACCAAAATTTTTTTCCGCAAAGCTGTTGTCCAGCATCCTGGCAATTTCAAAGCCAAATTTTGATAAAAGACCTATTCCCTCATCGTTATCAACAGAAACGAGGCATTCAATTTCCTTTCCACCTCCCTCTCTTACACTTTCAATGATCCTTTCAAGCAGCAGCGATCCAGCGCCACAGTTCCTTCTGAGTGGTGATACGGCAATGAAATTGATTACAGCCTTACCTTTTCTCGGCTTTGGGCAGAGGTAGCGGATGAGAAGAGATGCCTTTACTCCTCTCACAAACCCGAGTTCCCTTCTTAAAAAACCTGAAATCGGCAGTCTCTGTCTGAAGGAGTATGATGCAAACCCAACAATTCTATCACTCTCAGCCACGAGACACTCCTTTCTTTGCAAGGAGAAAAATTTAAAAAAAAGCTCTCTTGCCAGCTCTATGTCTCCGAAAATACCATTCAGCTCTCTGCTGAATGATAGAACGAGTATTCTTACTGCATCCCTTACGTCATTCTCTTCAAGCTCTCTGACTCTCATAATCTCTTATTATTCCAACCGCCTTCTGGAGATTTTCCAGTGAGTTTGCGTAACTTATTCTTACGTAGGTTTCATTGTAATCTCCGAACGGTATGCCGGGGGTGACAGCAACTCCCAGTTCAATCAGCTTTTCAGCATACCTCATGCAGTTCTCTCCTACATTTACGAACATGTAAAATGCCCCTTCCGGTTTCACAACATCGTACATCCTGATCAGCTCGGAGTATAGGTAATCTCTGCGTCGTCTGAACTCATCAACCATCCTTGAAACAATTGAGTCAAAAAGACCTTCCGCAAAAATGTCTGCAACCGCCTTCTGGGCAAATGCTGGAGCACAGACTCCGTTAACCTGATGAACCTTCAGAATTGGATCAATTAAGCTTTCATCGGCTATTGTGAAGCCTATCCTCCATCCTGTCATGGAAAGGGATTTGGAAAAACCATTCACACAGACAACGTTTTCCTCTCCAGCAAGAGATGTTGGCTTCACATCGTAGTAAATCTGATCATAGATTTCATCACTAACAACTACTGCTCCGTTATCTCTTGCAATTTCAACAATTGCTTTCAGCTCTCTCTCCCCAATCACAACCCCTGTTGGGTTGTTTGGATAGTTGAGGAAAATTACACTCACATTTCTGTCAACAACTTCGTTAAGCTGGTTGATATCCGGTAAAAAACCGTTGTCATGAGTTCTAAGCTGAACAATTTTGCCACCGCACAATCTGGCGTAGGTAAAGTAGCTGAGAAAGTTTGGGGTTGGTATAACCACTTTGCTCCCCTCCTCAATGAATGCCAGCGACGCATTTATCAGAGCTTCACTACCACCGGTGGTAATCATTACCTGAGCTGCATCCACTCCGTATCTTTCTGCAATTGCTTCTCTGAGCTCTTCCAGGCCAAAGTTGGAGGTGTAGTGTGTGTATCCAGCTTTCATTGCTCTACAAGCTCTCTCCACAACCTCTGCCGGAGTATCGAAGTCCGGCTCGCCTATGGTTAGGCTGATTATCTCTCTCCCTTCTTTTCTGGCTTTTTCAACAATTTCGAACATTCTGCGTATCATTGAGGTGGATACCTGAGATAATCTCCTTGCTTCCCTCATTGCCGAGGGTTTCGAGAGGAGTTATTTAAACTTAATTTTTATGCTCTCCTTACCAAGCGGAGAATCAACAAAAGGCAAAAAATTTTAACTCATCTTCAAAGATAAAATGGATGATGAATCTGGCAGAACCTGAGCGCAAGCGATGATGATGGCTGTACTCTCTGATTAAAGCAGATCCTTCTCCGCCATCTCTATTGTCCTTCTTATAGCTTCCTGAAGTGCTTCAGGCAGACCTTTTATCTCTATCTCCATAAAGCCTCTGACTATAGCTGAAACTGCTTCATCTCTGCTCAATCCTCTCGACATCAAATAGAAAATTTCCTCCTCCGCTATTTTCCCTATTGCTGCCTCATGGCTGAGTTCCACATTTGGATATCTTGCTTCAAGCTCTGGAATGGCATGAATCAGTCCATTTTCAGACAGCATCAGTCCCTTGCACTCAAGGTGTCCCTTAACCTCGGGAGCATCTCCAACGATGTGGCCTCTTGCAATAATCTTTCCTCCCTTGCTTATCGTTCTCGAAATTATCTCTGCCCTGCTGTTTTCGCCCATCAAAATCGCTCTTGATCCAGAATCAACAACACTGCCCTCAAGGGCAACAATCACACTGTTAAATATCACCGCTCCGTCCTTCTCCACATAAGCAGTGGGATAAGTTTGAACAAGCTTTACCGGGCTGAGAAGAATGTAGTTGCCTATGTATGTTCCCCCCTCCTCAACCTTTATTGCGGTTCTCGGCCGGACTTCTATTGTTGTATCCCAGCTGTGTATCATTGTGAAAGATAGCCTGGCATTCTTTTTGACGAAGAACTCTGACAGTCCAATGTGCATTCCTATGGCTCCAGGATGAGAGGTGCAGCCAGATATTATGTTCAGCTCCGAACCTTCTTCCGCTATTACTATATTGTGCACCCTCTGTTTATCCGCTCTTTTGAGATAAAGACATGCCTCAACCGGTATCTCCACCTTGGCTCCGGGCAATGAGCGAATGAAGTACCCGTTAACATCCTCGGTGTCGGCCATCTTTGTGAATTCATCCTGATCTTTCCTCAGAATCTTCCAGAAGTAGTCTTTCACCCAGTCATACTTTTCCATTGCCTGTTTTATGCTCATAACTTCCACTCCTTCGAAGAAAGAGGCGAAGGTCTTTGCATGCTGGTCTTCCATGAGAAATGTTCCTGATCTCTTTGATCTATCAAGCTCAATCCCGACTTCCCTCAGCCTTTTACTATCTACTCCAAACTCTCCATATTCCTCAGACATTTTGCCAAACACCCCTCATATCCGTGATTTCTTATCTGATTCAAAATATCCTTCGGCTCGCCAATACAGGCGATCCTCCCGTTGTACAGTATCGCCGCATAATCAGCATCCACGTAATCCAGAATATGTCCCTGATGCGTTATTATTATCCCTGACTTCACCCTGTCTTCAGTTTTATCCCGATCAAGAAGCCTTCTTATCGCATCTCCAATTAGAGCCACATTTTCCAGATCAACACCGCTGTCCGGCTCATCGAGCAAAACCAGGTCTGGATTCATCAGCATAAGCTGCAAAAGCTCTGATCTTTTTATCTCTCCCCCTGAGAAACCAACGTTGATTTCTCTGTAGAGGTGGTCTTTCATCTTCATGATTTCGGCAAATTCCATTATCTTGTCCTCCCCGTATCCACCAACTCGAGCACAGTATCTGAGAACATCTATCAGTTTCACACCGCTTATCTTTGGTGGATTCTGAAATGAAATGCCCATTCCGAGCCTGACCCTTTCATTGGCTGGCAGATTTGTGACATCTATTTTCTTGAATATTATTCGCCCGCTCGTAATCTGGTAGGATGGATTCCCGATGAGTGCGTTGAGAAAAGTTGATTTACCTGAACCATTTGGGCCAAAGAGAACAAAAGTTTCCCCCTCTTTGATGAAGAGATTAACGTTTTTCAGTATACTTTTATCACCAACCTTCACGCCAAGATTAACAACCCTCAGCACACCCATACCAATACTGACTTCACATGCTATTTAATCTTTCGTGGGTTTTTCAGTTAAATCAGTACCTTTATTAGCACTCCGGAAAAATTCGATCGATGGACATTGAAGGCTACGCGAGAAGAATGCTTGAAAGAATGGACGAGAAAGATGTTAAGGTTCTTTTAGCTGAAAGAAT
>CAZZLE010000249.1:0-2895 GCA_964654595.1 uncultured archaeon
TGTCGTGAGATTTCCGTAGTCTGCTGTCCCGGTGATAAGCTCGTAGCTGGCGGATGCCTTCTCCCAGAGCCATGCAAAAATTGGAATTGTAACAACAAAAATGTAAAACATCGGTTTGGACTGCATCGACATCAGCTCACTCTGAATCTGCTTTACTTCATGTTTTCTTTCTTCAAGCTGCTTCAGCTTGAACTGATTGTTTTGCTTTGTTGCCTCCAAGTATTCTTTCTGGTAATTTTTCATAATCTCCTGCAGTTCCCTGAACCTCTGGTAATTTATGGTGTATTTCTGAATCAGATTCGAGTATATGCCAGTGAGAATTGATACTATCAGGATCACGATGTGGAATGGGTAGGATGAAAAAGGAAACATCACAAGTTCCACGATCACTCCCATTTCAATGCGAAATTCTTTGCTGAACAGTATTCCAATAAAAAAGATTGCTCCAAGTATCATTATGAACCTTGAAATCACCTGCTTCATGTCTCTTCACCAAGCATTCTTCTGATGAACGGATGCATTTCAGTAAGCTGCTCTTTGGCCAGGTCTTCGTAGAATCTGTAAGCTATGCTTACCGCAAGCAGCAAACCAGTCCCGCTTACATTTCCAATAGTTCCAAGCATGTTTGCGATGAGCGTAAGGGTGCCAATGATGGCACCACCGAGGATTGTAACCTTCGGGATGTACCTTGATAGAACTCTCTCAAGCACCTGAGGTGACTTCCTGAATCCCGGAACCTGCATTCCTGACTTGGCTATTTGAGACGCAACTGTTCTTGCATCCATTCCACTTGTCTCCACCCAGAACCATGCAAAGATTATACCTCCAGCAACCAGAATTGCAGCATCAACAATGAGGTGCAGAATTATCATCCAGTCCGGGATCATTGCAAATGCCGCCCCTTTGGATTTGAAAAGTGCAGGTACCCAGTCGTATGGACTCTGTATTGGCTCCAGGAAGAACATTATCCCGCTGACAGCTCTGCCATCCACAAATTCGCCAAAGATGGTTATTCCTCTTGCGTGCAGAATTTGACCGAGGGCAACAACGTTTGCCTGCAAAGCTCTGACGAAAATCATGGGTAGAACGCTGGCGTAGATAAGCTTTATTGGAAATCTGCCTCTTGCCCCTCTTGCCATTGCATGTGCAAGCGGGATTTCAACTCTTGTCCCCTCAAAGAAGACAACGAGCAGGATTATCACTGCGGTGGTTACCAGAGCGAGAATTCCTCCCTCGAGAAGTAAAAATACCAGACCGCTTCCGGTGAAGAGCTGGTCAAGCGGGTAGTTTTGAGCTATCCATATCCATCTTGGTATAATGCCTGCCGGCATAACTGAATTTGGCGGAACTACCCAGTTGAAAAGTCCGGTGATAATGGCCTGAGAGATTCCGGCAAGGATGAAAAGTGAAACACCGCTCCCGATACCCCACTTTGAAACGACCTCGTCCATATAAACAATGAGAACTCCACCTATGAAGAGCTGGATGAATATCAGGAAAGATATGAAGCCGGGAGAAACACCAAGCTGGGATGCAAGGGTTAAGTCGGGTATTAAAAAGCCTCCAGCAATCTGTGGCAGAGCTTCAGCAGCAATCATTACAAAGACGAGAAAGCGCTGGAAGTCCTGATATGCTGCCCTATCTTCAGGATTGGTTAAATCAAGACGTATTATCCCTGCTCCAACAAGAAGCTGAAGGATGATGGAGGCTGTAACAATGGGTCCTATACCCAGAGCTATAATTGAGCCAGTTGATCCTGCAAAAAGAGCTCTGTAGGCAGCAAATATGTCTATTGATTCAGGGGACAAACCGAAAACGGGAACATTTGATAGTATAAAGTACAGTAGAAGTATTGCCACAGTCCAGGCAAACTTCTCTCTGAAATGGACATGACGTTTTGGTCTTTCAACACTCGGAATGCGTCTAAAATAAGGCTGTAATGTTTTTATCATGGATTCCAATTCAACCAACCCCTTTACCCAGCTACAACTTTGCCGCCAGCAGCCTCAATTTTCTCAACAGCCTTTGGAGTTGCCTCAAACACTCTAACTTCGATTTTCTTTGTTACCGTTCCACTACCAAGCAGCTTGCTGTATCCGAGTTCAGTTAAATCAACCCTGTAGACGTCTCCATCCTTTTCTGCCAAACCGAGGTTCACAAGTCTGTCGATGATCTCGTCAAGGTCGCCGGTATTTAGCTCAGGTCTGGAGTAAAGGAAGCGGTATGTGTAGTTATCAAGCTTCCCCTCCTTTTTGAGTGATCTCAGAATCTCTCTCACTGTCTGAGCGTTAACATAGACCTTTGTGATCGACTTGGGCCTTGTAAATCCATGCTTTCCAAACTGGTACTCCCCCATCTTTGCCAGTTTGATGAACTTGAGGTACTTGTGCTTGTGGACACCTGCATTGCCCGCTCCTCCTCTGCTGCCCCTTCCCCTTCTTTTCTTGTGACTTCCCCAGCCAAATGTTCTTGATCCGCGGAACTTCTTCACCTTTTTCTTTGGCATCATTATCACCTCATCTTGTAAAGCAGTTTGTTTATCTCCTCACCGTGATAGCCCAAATTTCCTCTCGGATAGTGCCACTTGATGTTTTTTATCCCCTTCCTTGGCGGGTGAAGCCTGAAAACGGGCTTAAGATCCGGCAAATCCCTGAGACTTGCCTTACCCTCGACAACAGCGCTGGCAAAGTCCTCAATGGTCTCATACCCTGCTCTTTCCTTATCGTAGTCATCCGCGCGCTTCTTGTTCCCCACAAGATTTCCCCTTAACCTCAGAAGCAGAGCGAGAGCTTCCGCATTTATTTCACCATATGCAACGTAATCCGTGACCACCTGGAGCATTCCTCTGTAGGAAGGAGTGTCCGGGATAACGACGCAATGATACTTTCTGTGCAA
>CAZZLE010000250.1:0-3139 GCA_964654595.1 uncultured archaeon
TGTGTGTTGCACTCTGCCGCGTACGCATGGCGAGTGCTGCTAGTTCGTGCGCTGGCCGTTCTGGCGCGGTGCGCGCCCTAACCGTGTTTTTTTAAATGATCCGGCCACCCCCGAGATCTCCCCCCTTCCCCTCCACGACGCTCTTCCGATCTGAATAATCTCAAGTGCCGCCGCCACCGCTTCAGCTGCAAGCTGCTCCCTCCCGCCAAGTGATGGTGCCAGCTCCCTGAGCTTGAGGCTTACTTCAATCTCCGGCGCACCTGCACCAACAACGACTTTTCCGTCTTCAACAGCGCAAGCCACTGCTCTCACAGCGTCTTCGATGCCTCTGGCAACTTCTTCAACAACATGCTCCGTTCCACCCCTCACCAGTATCGTGACCGCCTTGGGGTTCTTGCAGCCTGTAACGAAGACCATCTTCTCATCGCCGACTTTCCTCTCCTCTACAAGTGCAGCTTCTCCGAGGTCCTCGCTGCTTATATCTCTCAGATCGGTCAGAACTTTTGCTCCCGTTGCTTTCGCCAGCTTCTCCATGTCGCTCTTCTTGACTCTTCTCACCGCGAGAACTCCAGCCTTTGCGAGGTAGTACTGGGCCAGATCATCTATGCCCTTCTGACAGAAAACGACGTTTGCTCCGGCACTTACAATCTTGTCAACCATTTCCTTGAGCATTGCCTCCTCCTGTTCAATGAACTTCTGGAGCTTCTCCGGATCAGTGATTCTGATCTTTGCATCGATCTCCGTCTCTTTAACCTCCAGAGCTGAATCGAGGAGCAAGATCTTCGCATTCTCCACTTTCTTTGGCATTCCAGGATGCACAACCTCCTTATCAAGCACGATACCGTCAATCAACTCCGTATCCTCTATGCTTCCACCCTGCCTCTTTTCGATCTTTATGTAGTCCGTGTTGACTTCAATCTTACCATTTGTCTCTTCTGCAATCATCTTGACAGCTTTAACAGCAATCTCTGCAAGCCTGTCGAGAGCCACCTCCGCACCCTTGCCGGTCATTGCTGTTGATGCAATCTTCTTCAAAATCTCATCATCATCTTTGCTTATAGGAATTGCAATTTCATCCAGAACTTTAAGAGCTTTCTCTGCAGCATATCTGTAACCGTTGGCTATTATTGCCGGATGAATTTCCTGATCAAGCAGCTCTTCAGCCCTCTTCAGCAGTTCTCCGGCAATGACAACTGCAGTTGTTGTCCCATCTCCAACTTCATTGTCCTGCGTCTTTGCAATCTCAATGATCATCTTTGCCGCTGGATGTTCAACATCTATCTCCTTGAGAATTGTAACTCCATCATTTGTTATAACGATATCCCCAAGACTATCAACCAGCATTTTATCCATTCCCTTTGGACCGAGAGTGCTTCTTACAGCCTCAGCAATGACACGAGCTGCCATTATGTTCATTCTCTGGGCATCCCTACCAACAGTTCTCTGAGTTCCCTCCCTCAATATCAAAACCGGAGTTCCCTGTAATGTTGCCATTTCACATCACCTCCTCTTGCAGATATTGGTGGATTGGAACTTCTATATAAACTTTTCTATCACAAATTTAAATTATTAAAGGCTCGACAAAGAAAATCAGAACAAAGTACCCCAGCATGAGTACAAAACCCAACGGAACACCAATTTTTGCCCATTCGCTCATTGTTATTCTCAGCCTTGCTGCTGAAACTATGTTCGGGATATTTCCCGGGATTAACATTCCTCCAGAGATTACCAATGCCATGAGCGCACTCTTTATCTGGAAAATCGTAAGACTGGGGCCTATTTCAGCGGCCGTAAGGGTTGCATTATCAAGAATTGCCGAAACCATATTTACCCAGTACAAAATTTCAGGAGGGATTTTGGATATATACCAGACTATCAGTGGTGTAAATCCACCCCCGAGGAGTACCAGAGCAGCAATGAAAATATAAACTCTTAAAGCCCTGATAATCACCACCCTGAGAGTTTCCGTGTACTCTGGAAGTGTCAGCTCCCCTGTTTTCTGCTGTCCAATCCTTAAAGCCCCAAGAATGCCGAGCAGAAATACGCCGGGAATTATGTACACCGCAAGAAGATCTATTAAGAAGAAAAAGTCAGCATGATAAGGTTCGCCTGAAAGCTTTTTGACTGCGATTGTTGAGAGCGGTTCGCCAACAGGTGTCAATGCAGCCCCCATTCCGACTGCAAAACACGCGATGACCACAAACTCAATTTTCTTTTTCCTATCAACCGGCATAACCAGAGCGATTTCTGCTATAAGAACTGCACAGACTATCACAGAGATTAGGCTCGAAATAAGTCCAAAAAGTACGATGAAAATAAAAGCAAAAGCTCTAATCCCGATTTTCTTCATTAGAGACAGGAGGGCGGAATAAATGGGTTTGTTGTAATAGTGAATTATCAGACCAACAATTAACACCACCTGAAATATACCAACCGGTATTCCAAATACTTCAGTGATTCTTACGGGACTTTCCAGTGCTTCTATCACCAAATCTACATCCCAAAGCTTGCTAACAGTAACGGCAATTATTCCCATAACAAGAAAGAATGGCTCAAGGTTCTCTTCGACCTTTTTTACTCTAAATGGCAGGATTAGCACTAAAAAGAGAATTGCTGACAGTGCAATTGTTACTAAAATATCAGGTTCGCCTATATTAGAGATTTCCATAACGTTTTGCTAAGTTCACTGAGTGAATATAAATATTTCGAAAAATTCTGCCAATTACTCCTAAAATCTTCCCCTGTAAAATTTCGTTGCAGGACAGCCAAGGCATTTTTCTGCTTTATATCTGTAGCAATCATTGCAAAAAACACCGCACGGTGCTTCTTCCCTCTCCTTTTCCGCAATAACTTTTATGTCAAGATAGCTATCGTAGAACATTTCCTGAACGGGAAAAATATCATACCTCCGAATTCCCGGCTGGGATCTCAGCGAGCACTTCTCAAGCGTTATGCTTTCCAGTGAGTGGTAATCTTCGGCGTATATTAACGCAAAAAGATTGTAACTGCCTGTCGTGACGAAAAACTTGATTATTCTCGGACAGTCCCTGAATTTTTCAATGATTCTCCTCAAGGCTTCGGAGCTTTCAACCTCCATCGCGATAATGGCAGTTATAATGCCAAGTCTCTCTGCATTTAT
>CAZZLE010000251.1:0-4080 GCA_964654595.1 uncultured archaeon
TTGAAAGATTGGGGGAGGGATTTGCTGTAACGGTTAAATTTCACTGAAATGGGGCCGCCGAGATTCGAACTCGGGTCACCGGCTCCCAAAGCCGATAGGATTACCAGGCTACCCTACGGCCCCTCAGACTAATGATGTCCGTGGTTTTTAAAGCCTTTTGCTCTTACAGTAAGTATTTAAATCCTGCCCCATTTATGACAGACAGATACACTCTATCATGGTGATATGAATGCCATTCAGCGAGCTTTACTGGCAGAAGGAGGAAGTGATGCCCGAAAAAGAGCTCAAAGAGCTTCAGCTTAAGAGGTTGAAGTGGGCTGTAAGGCATGCATACGATAACGTTGCTCATTACAGGCAAAAGCTCAAAAATGCAGGAGTTCATCCTGATGATATAAAGAGACTTGAAGACGCTGCAAAGCTACCTTTTACAACTAAAAACGACTTTGCCGAAAATTACCCCTTCGGGCTTTTTGCAGTACCAAAGGAAGAGATAGTAAGGCTCCACACCTCAAGCGGAACTACCGGAAAGCCAAAAGTTGTGGGATACACAGCCAACGACCTTGAAAACTGGATCAACCTCGTTGCAAGATGTCTCTACATGGTTGGGATCAGGAAAAAAGACATTTTTCAGAACATGGCAAACTATGCATTTTTCACCGGCGGGCTGGGCATTCATGATGGAGCTGAAAGAATAGGGGCGATGGTCATCCCTGCGGGTGTGGGAAATACGGAAAGGCAGGTAAGATGCATGGCCGATTTTGGAACCACAGCGATACACTCCACTCCGAGCTATGCACTCCACGTTAAGGAGGTTGCCGAGGAACTTGGCCTTGATGATAAGCTGAGCCTCAGAATTGGATGTTTTGGTGCCGAACCATGGAGTGAAAACACGAGAAAAAGACTTGAGGATGCGTTCAACATAAAAGCCTACGACAGCTATGGTCTCAGCGAACTGAACGGCCCGGGAGTCGCATTTGAGTGTGAGGAGCAGAACGGGCTGCACATCTGGGCGGATCATTACCTTATTGAAATCATCGATCCTGAAACGGGAGAAGTGCTCTCTGAAGGTGAGAAGGGTGAGCTTGTCCTGACCTCTCTTACGAAGGAGGCTTTACCTGTGCTCAGATACAGAACGGGTGATATAACATTCATAATGGATGATGAGTGCTCTTGCGGGAGAACGCATCCGAAAATCCACCGCATCACGGGCAGAAGTGATGATATGATAATCGTAAGAGGTATAAACGTCTTTCCAAGCCAGATAGAGCACGTGCTGATGCAGATTCCGGAAGTTGGAGACCACTTCCAGGTTGTGATTACCAGAAATGGCAATCTTGATGAAATCACTGTTAGAGTTGAGGTAAGGGAAGAACTTTTCACAGGTGAGCTTCTTGATCTGCAGAGAATCCAGCAAAAGGTTCAGAGGGAGCTTCAAAAGGAGCTTGGACTTAGGACAAATGTGGAATTAGTTGAGAAGGGGACAATTGAAAGATCACAGGGGAAGGCAAAGAGGGTTATCGACCTCAGAAAGGAGCTGTGAAACTGCAAGTCTTTGACTTATCCCTAAGAAATTTTTTATATTGGTAAATCTACTGAAAACATGCAGCCAGTTGGTCTTGACATTGGCACGAATTACACCAAGATAACTGCGGATGGAAAAAACGTTCTGCTTTACCCTTCCATCGTAGCTTATGGCGAGGAGAAAGACTGGAGCCTGAAGGGTGAGACAAAGAGAATTTACATTGGAGATGAAGCTCTTTCCATAGTTCACTCAATGGAAAACGTTGAGGTTCTGAGACCCCTTCATGAAGGCAGGGTTCTGCACACCTCCTATCTTGAACTTGCAAAGTACGGTCTGAACAAGCTAAAAGTGAAGAACGGACTTATAGCTACAGGTCTTCCGGTCAAATCGTCAAGAAAGGAGAGAGAAGAGCTGAAAAAAGAGCTTGAATCCGCTTTAAATTCGAAGGTTCTGATATTTCCAGAACCGGTTGGAACAATGGCCTACATGGGGATTGAGACTGGAGTGTGTGTTGACATAGGCTTTGGAACGACTGACGTGCTTGTGATTGCAGACATGGAGTATCTCAAAGGGGACACGATGCTGATGGGTGTTGACAAGCTGTACGAGAACCTTGAAGTTACCATCAGAAACAGAGCGGGTATCAGCATAACTCCTGAGGAGATGACAAAACTTCTCACTACAGAAGGCTACGAAATTGTCAGGATAAGGGGAGGAAAGAAGGTGAGTGTCAGCAGGGATGAAATAATGCAGGAGTATGAAGCCTACGTAAAAACATGGGTGGAAAGGATTGCCAGCAGAGTTAAGCTTGTTCTTGAAGGACTGTCAACGACACTGGTGGAGAACTTCACAATTACTGGTGGAGGTAGCATTTTGCCTGGAGTTTATGAGATGTTCAAGGAGAGTTTCAGAGACATTGGAGATGTTAAAAGACCCGATGAGCCGATAAAGGCGAACTCCATCGGATACTACATGCTTGCTAAATCTCTTGTTGAAGAGGAAAAGAGAGTAGAGAGTGAAACAGAAAGTGGATCCGGAACCGAATCTGGGGTTGAAGCTGAAATTCTCGATGCTGAAGAAACAAAGAAGAGGGGGAAGAGCAAGAAATGAAGATAACGATAGAAATTCCGCCTGATATGGAAAAACTGCTGATGAAAAAGTGCGAGGAGTCTGATGTTACTCCATCCGAGTTCGTCTACCTTCTTCTCGAGTGGTACTTTTTCAAGAGGGAAAAGAAAACAGAAGTTACAGGTGAGCTGAACGAATTTATGAGAGTTGCAAAGGAAGTAGCAGATGAAAGGGTGAGGTTCTGCAAGTTCAGTGATGGAGCTTACTGTGCAGTTGAGACTTTCGAAGACGTTTTTTCCGACAGGGAGCCAACTCCCATATCACCCTACAGATGTCTTTTCTGCCTTTACTATGTTGATAAGAGAAAGGATAAACGGAGGACTGAATTCAGGGAGCTCACCGAGGCGAAGATGTACGATTTAGCAAAGATAGCTGCAAAGTTCGTGGTTGAACTCTACGGAGACCGGCTCGGATACAGACCAAAAACGAAGTCTGAAGCCATAGTTGAGTCCAAGGAAGAGAACAGAGATGAGAAACAGCCAAAGGTCAAAAAACTTCTCGATTGGTAAGGTTGGTCTGAACATAAACGGCGATTTGAGTGAAAAAGAGATAAAGGAAAGAGTCAATATTGCCGAAAAAGCAGGAATCAGAATAGTATGGATCGGGGAATTTGAGGGGTTTGAGGACCCTTTCAATGTTGCTGAATTGATTGGTTCATGCAGCAATTTATACATCGGATTCGGAGTTCTGTCAGCACAGAAAGGCTGGAAGAGGATAGTATCAGGAGTTGAAGGTTTGAGAGAAAGGTACGGTGACAGGTTCATTGTTGGAATCGGGGCGGGAAATTGCATAAACCCGAAAGAAGGATACAGAAAGCTCAAAAAATGCTTAGATTTTTTGAAGGATTTCGATTTTCCTGTTGTTATCGGTGCAGGATCACCGATGACTGCAAAACTTTCAAGGGAGGCAGATGGTGTTCTCTTCAACTCGGTAAAGGAGGAGTACATAAAGTGGCTTCTCCGCTACGCAAATACACCATTCAAAGCAGCATACGGACCTGCCTTAATTCTGCCAAGCAAAAATGAAGAGGATTTGTTAATAGCGGCAGCAATTGTCTTCACTGGAAGCCGGAAGCTCATAGAAGAGTTCCAACTTGAGATTGCTAACGAGCTGCTGGAAGTGGACATCATGTCCCTTGTAAGAAAAAGACGTGAAGGGGGAAGCATTGCAGAGTGCATAGAAGCTGAGGTTCTTTTCAGGCACGGTGATTTTCTTCTCAGCAATTTCACCATAAGCGGGAGTGTTGAATCTGTGAAAGCCAGAATAAACTCTCTACTTCAGCTTTGCGACCATGTAGTGCTTGCAGATCCATTCTTTCGAGATATTGAATCTGTAAAAAGTTTGAAGGTAGTGCTTGTATGAGGAATGTTGTAAGATTGATCAACCCGTACGATGCGGGTCTGTTTCCTGAAGATTTCCCGTACAGCGTT
>CAZZLE010000252.1:0-11106 GCA_964654595.1 uncultured archaeon
GACGGGTAAAAGGAAGTACCTCGAAGAAATTGCAGTTGAATTTGACAATGTTGTCTGGGTTACAACTCTTTCCAGCGCATATTTTGTGAGAAAAAGGCTTGGAAGAAAAAACATTTGGATTATAGACACATACACCTGGGGGAAAAAGGAGTCTGAGGAGGAAAGAGATATAATAGTCTCCAACCCTCTAAACCTCAACGAGGTGAGTTTAGCGATAAACAAAGTCCTTGACAGCATTGAGGGAAAGTACCTGCTGGTGATGGACTCCATTTCAGGTTTGCTTGTTTACCACACCCCCCAGAGAATCCTCCACTTCCTGAGAGCATTGCTTGTGAGAATAGAGAAAGAAAGGTCGAGCGGTATTTTCACACTGATAAAGGATGCACATGAAAAAACTGTTGAGGTTTCGATATTAATGTATTTCCCCACAATAATAGAAACAAGAGAAGATGGTAAGGTCAGAATCATAAAATCTTCAATTCCACTCGATAAAAGTGAGTTCAACGCTGAAGAGGCAAAAGAAATAATTAGGAGAATCCTTAAAGAAAGTATATGAAAGACGTTTTTTACACAAATGCAAGGGCTGAAGTTACCGATCCCGGCAAATGGTATCAGCCTGACCTGAGTGCTGTGAAAAAGCTCGGAAAGCTGATAGATGAGAGCGGAATTCTCGACATATTTTCTAAGGGTGATATCGTTGCTGTTAAGGCTCATTTTGGAGACAGGGGAACAACAAGAACGCTCAGAAGCGTGTTCATAAGGGCAGTTGTGGAGAAAGTTATTGAGGCTGGTGGAAAGCCCTTTGTTACCGAAACCACCGGTTTGGGGATGTTGAGGGCGAGATGCACTGCTGTGGGAAGAATAAACATAGCAGAGGAGAACGGTTACACGCCACAAACCCTAAAAGCCCCCATAATCATGGCTGACGGTCTGCTTGGATTCGACTACATTGAGGTGCCTGTAAGCGGGAAGCATATCAGGTCAGTAAAGGTTGCAAAAGCAATTGCAGAAAGTGATGCGGTCATTTGCTGCACGCATTTCAAGCTTCACATGCAGGCGGGAGTTGGAGGGAGTATAAAGAACGTGGGAGTTGGCTGTGTTGCAAAACCGTCAAAATTTGACATTCACCTCTCTGATTACCCCAGAATTGATCAGGAAAGGTGCACCAGGTGCGACGAGTGTGTCAGAATCTGCCCCGGCAATGCTATCGTGGACTATCAAATTAACAGGGAAAGGTGTGTCAAGTGCCTCGGTTGTTCGGAAGCTTGCAGGGATGATGCAGTCAAAACTTTCTGGGTTTTTGGCAGAGACGTTTCTGAAAGGATTGTGGAGTGCGCGAAGGGTGTTTTTGAGGTGCAGAGTAATTTTGCCTATCTAAACTTTCTGCTGGACATAACTCCACACTGCGACTGCCATCCTTACAGCGATATACCGGTGGTTCCGGATCTGGGAATAATGGCATCCAAGGATGTTGTTGCGATTGACAGAGCGAGTGTTGACCTTTACAGGGAAGCTGAAAATCTCAGCGGTGCTTTGCTTAACCACAGGAAATTCTGGGACTGGACGGACGTTGAAGGAATGCTCGATTACGCTGAAGAGTTTGGTCTGGGTACCCGGAATTACAGGTTAATTGATGTGAGCTAAAGAACAGCAATAACATCCAGCCTTTCCACCCTGGCAGGAATTCCTATTTTTTCCGACAAACTTGGTGCTGTTCTTCCACTGTCACCGCTCACGAGCTCTTTGATGTAAAGTCCTGCCTCAGCCTCAAACTCCACAACTGCTGCTCTGCCCGTGTGGTGGATTAGCCTTGTTTCAAAGAGTCTGCGTATCCTTACTCTGTCCGACCTTCTGTGCGATACTCTAACGGGAGTTCTCTGCCTTATCTCTCCCTTCAGACTTTCAAGTGCCTTAACAAGCTTCTCCCTGTCCACTTCCTCTTCAAAAACTATCTTTGCTCTATACTTCTTTCTGTACCTTTCCATTTTCACCTCGTTTACTTTCTCGGAATCTGCATATTCAAGTTCACGAACAGCAATCCACCTCTGTGAATTTACTGCTCTCTCAAGCTCTTTCAGATCAACAAATCTCCTCCTCGGTTCGATTACTTCGAGAACAAACGGCCTTCCTGTGCCAAGCATCCTCGCATCAACGTCCTCTCTCCCCGCTCCATGAAGCTTTGCATCCCTTGCCCTGAAGAGTTCAATTGCCGGTATGGCGATCAGCTCTTCAACCGAAGAGACGTACTTCTTTCCCGTAAAATTGCATATCTCGCACCCTCTGCCCTCGCAGTAACCGCAAAGCCACCTCGTCTGCGAGATGTGCCTAACTCTCTTCAGATATCTTCCGTAGATGTAAACCGGCCTTATCTGTAGCTCAAACCTGAATGTTTCGAGATCGAAAAGTATGTTTATGTCTGGATCAGGACTTCTCTTCTTTCCTGTCCTTTTCTCTATGGCCAGAGCCAGCTTTGCATTGAAATTCTGCTTAATTTTGTAATCAATCCCCTTCAATTCCAGATATTCCTGCAAAGCCTTCAAACTTCCCCACGACTTGCTTCCCACTTTAAAGGTTTCAAACTCATAAACGCCAGTAGCCTTCACAATCTCATCTGCAAACTCCTCAACTCTTTCAAATGCATTGCAGCATGCCTCGCAGTTTTCAGCGATTGTTCCCTTGCCGATAATGTTGTAGCATTCTCTGCAAAGATTCACATAGAGAGATGGAAAAGGACTTTAAAACTGCTGTGGCAGAGGTGGCATGAAGGAGCTCATACTGAAGCTCTACGAAAAGGCCAACGAGAAAGACTGGAGGCCCTGGGAACTGCAGACGGAAATGAGAAAAATTTATGAGAATGTCATAGCTGTGGGAGATGATCTTTCATTCACGTTAAAGCTCGAAAAAGACATCAAACCACTCAACCTCGAGCAATTTGGTGGGGATAAGGTTAAACTTCACCCGTTCAAAACCGCTTGGAGATTCGAAAGGGGTTTCATCGCTTTCGAGGGAAAATTTTTGAGGATAAGCAGGGAAATTGATAAAAAATTGCTCTCAAGAATTCTCGATGTTATCCTGCCCGGGGACTGAGCAGATTCTGCAGCTTCTGCTGAGTCTCGGCAAATCTTTCCCTCAACTTCTCCTCCTGCCTTTGCAGAGTTTTTATTCTTATCTCGTAAGTCTCTTTTTTCTCGGTAAGCTCCTTTATCACGTCCTCTTTCTTCTCCTTAACAAGCACGTTGCCTACAGCCTTGTAAACAGGCGTATCGTCTTCAACTTTCTGAAGCTCCTCTAAAGCCTGCTCAGCATCCCTAAGCAAAGCCTCGACCTGTGCCCTCTGTGTGATTACAACCTGCAACTGCTGCTGCAGCTGCTGAAGCTGTGCAACAAGATTCTGAACTTGCGGGGGAAGTTCACCCATTTTTCAACACCTCTTCAACTTCTACACACATCTTGATTAGTCGCAGCCAGGAATTTACGGCTGCTCTTAAATCTGAAATTTCTTCAGCTTCAATTTCTAATACCAGCTTTTCCCCGGATTGATAAACCTTTGCCCTGCTTACCGATCCCTTTTCCTCCTGCTTTATGCTTTTAAATATGGCATCATCAATCCCTTCAATCTCGATTTCTGCTCTCACAACTCAACTTGTTTTCCGGGTTTTAAAGGTTTGTATTATACGCATTCTTGAAAAGGCAAAATTAACTCCAGAACTTTCTTGTCCTGACGTAGTTTCTCTCAGCCTCGATCAGGGCTTTGAAGAAATCCTCTTCTGTTGGGAAGAACCTTGACAAAATTCTTGCCGCGGTTTCAGGCCCTATTCCGTAAGTTGAGAGAGCGTAAACCGCTCTTTTTCCGTACCCCATAACAAGATTTGCCAGTTTGAAAAGCTCGTTTTTGCTGAACTCCTTAACATCTCTCCTTGCGTTAAAAACCGCAATCATCCTCGAACCGCATCTTATGCATGTGAATCCTTCAAATCTCCCCACCATCTCAGTATAGCTCGCCCTGCAGTTGAGACAGTAAATTCTTACAACCTCTTTCTCAAGTCTCTCTCTGAAAGCCTTAAGAAGTGCCTCACTCGACTTCACCGCAAGTATGTCTGCCACCCTCTGTCTTGCAGCAAGACTGATTGGACTCAGTTCACTGTAAACGGAAAGCTCAATCTCACCGTTCTGAATTTTTTCTATGATTTCAGCAGTTCTCTCAACATCCATCTTCTCAACAAAAATCTCTCTGAGAGCTTCCCTGTAAATGGGCGTTTCCTTCAGCTTCACAACAAGGTTTCTCACGTTAATCCTGCTCAGCTCATCATCCTTGGAGAGAAAACCAAACTTTCTGGCCGCATTAACAACCTTCCACTGCATGAGTTTCGTGTCAAAAACTGCCCTTTCAGCAAGAGATTCAACAGAATCAGGATTAATGCTCCTAATTATGTTCTCAACCTCCTGAGGCTTTGCCGGAGTAAGCCTGATTCTGTAAGGGTCGACTTCAACTGCAACACTGCTACCTTTTCTCGCGGTAAGGAGTAAAGCGAGGATTCTGCCAAGAGTTTCGTTTACCTTATGTCCGAAGCACGCGTTGATCACCACCGCATTTTCAGACCCTTCAATGGTCACATGGGTGTCTGAAGGAACCGCAAATCCCTTTTCAATGTGCTCCTTCAGAGTTTTAACCACCACGCCCACATCTCCATCAACATCCAGCGCCATAACAGAAGCCCTCTCCCCTTTCGCCCTTATAATCCCTGCCAGCCAGCTTCTAAGCATCCCGACTTCCTGTGCAACCTCAAACGGTACAGGGATTTCCTCTCCAACCCAGGATGGTATTTCTCCTTCAACAGAAACCGGTTCAACTCTGACAACATCATCAACGCTAAGAACCCTCCATAGCTCCCCTTTCATCGCAAAAATCTCTCCGCTAAAAGTTGAGAGAAAGCTCTCGTCCAGAGACCCAATCGTTCTTCCGGAGGAAATATCAACAACCCTGTATCGCTTCTCATCAGGAATCATGGAAATGTTCTCGTAGAAGTACTTTCTCGTGTTTCTTCTTGCAGCAATTTCCCCTTCATCGTAGAATATTTTTCCTATGCTGACAAGAAATCTGCAGATTTCTTCAAACTCCTCAAAGCTCAGATTCCTGTATGGAAAGGCTCTCCTGACTATCCTGTAAGCCCTCTCAGCATCAATTCTGCCGTATTCAAGGGCGAGGGCACATATCTGGTTTGCAAGAACATCAAGGCTTTTGAAGTGTATTTCAGGATCCTCCAGAAAGCCCTCTCTGGCTCTTCTTTTTATTACTGCTGACTCAAGAATATCATCAAAGCTTTCTGCAACCACATATCCTCTGGAAACTCTTCCCAGGCCGTGTCCGCTCCTACCAACTCTTTGCAGTAACCTTACAGCCTGTCTCGGGCTGTTGTACTGTATAACAAGATTGACATGCCCGATATCTATTCCAAGCTCCATTGAGGAAGTACAGATCAATGCATCAAGTTCCCCTCTTGCAAACTTTTCCTCCGCCTCAACTCTCGCCTCTCTCGAAAGACTTCCGTGATGCACCTCCACATTAATCAGCTTCTTGAGCTTCACACCAAGCGCCTCAGCAGTCTGGCGTGTATTTACAAAAATCAGGGCTGGACCCTGTTGCTTTACAGCTTCAGCAATGAACTTAAGCCCCCCAGCTATTTCCGCATCTACATTCATCTCAGCAGCAAGCTCGATGTCCGGATCAGGTTTCAAAACGGAGATCTCATATTCCTTATCAGTTCTCCACTCCAGAACCTCCGTTTTAGCCCCAACAAACCTCGAAACGATCTCAGGTTTGCTGACAGTTGCAGAAAGAGCAACAGTCTGGAATCTCGTGATTTCTCTCAACCTTTCAAGAGCCACGCTTAGCTGAACACCCCTCTCGCTATCGATTAGCTCGTGGATTTCATCGATGACAACATATCTGACATTTTTCAATGCCTTCCTCAGGTTTCTGCCAAGGAAAAGAATCTGAAAAGTTTCTGGAGTTGTTATTAAAAGATGCGGCGGTCTTTTTGACTGCCTTGCCCTCTGAGATTCGGGAGTATCGCCGTGTCTGACATCAATTTCAATGCCAAGGAACTCCGCAATACCCCTTATCCTTCTCAGCATGTCCCTGTTCAGAGCTCTCAGCGGGGTGATGTAAATCGCCAGAATTCCTTCCGTGATACCCGTTCTGATAATTTTCTCAAATATGGGAATTATCGCAGCCTCAGTCTTACCGCTGCCGGTAGGTGCAATGATTAGAACATCTTTCCCGTCCAGAATTTTTTTATAGGCTTCTAACTGCAATTCCGTCAGTTCTTCAATTCCAGCGATTCTCAAAGCCTCTCTAAGTCTGCCGTCAAGCATCGCAAAAGTTATTTAGGGTGAAAGTTGATTAAAGCTTTTCCCTCAATACCTGTATCCACAAAAACTTTAAAAATTTTTCAGATAAGTGCCTTCAATGGTAAAAATTGATGATGTTGACATTAAAATTCTGAAGGAACTGCAGGAAGATGCGAGGAAGAGTCTGAAAGAAATATCAGAGAAGGTGGGAGTTGCTGAAGGGACTGTTTACAACAGAATAAACAAGATGAGAAAAATTGGGCTGATAAAGAAGTTCATTCCCGTCATCGATTACTCACTGCTCGGATACGACCTCATAGCGATTATAGGCATTACAGCGGAGGGAGGATATCTGACGGAGATCGAAAAGGAGATTGCAAATGAGAAGAACGTGACAGCTGTTTATGACGTGACGGGTGATTATGACATCATAGTTGTGGCTAAGTTCAGGGACAGAGACAGTCTGAATGCGTTTGTAAAAAGAATAGCAGGGATGGAGAGAGTTCTCAAGACTTACACGATGCTCGTGCTGAATGTCGTCAAGGAAACGCATCTAATAGAGCTTTAAGTCGTGTATTCAGCGTTTATCTTTACGTAATCATATGTTAGATCGCAGCCAATGGCAAATCCCCTTCCAGCCCCTTTTTCAAGCCTTAGTTTTATGATGAGGTTTTCCGAGTTCTGCATCAGCCTTCTCGCCTGTTCCTCCGTTCCCAAAGGTCTTCCAGAATCCACGAGAAATATTTCCTCACTCCCATCAGAGAGGCTGAGCGTTATTCTTTCATCCACATCCGCCCCGCTGTAGCCAGCAGCGGCAATTATTCTTCCCCAGTTCGGATCGCAGCCAAATATTGCTGTTTTAACAAGTAAAGAGCTTGCAACTGCTCTGGCAATCAGATTTGCATCATCATCACTCTTTCCACCCTCAACATGAACCTCGAAAACCTTTGTAGCGCCCTCACCATCTCTCGCAATCTGCTTTGCTATGCTGTACAGCACCGAATGCAGCTCATGCTCAAAAACATCTCTGTCCACCTTCTCTCTACCAGTAGAGACAAGCAGAACTGTATCGTTGGTTGAGGTGTCTCCATCAACAATCAGCCTGTTGAAAGTGCTGTCAACAGCATTTTTGAGCATTTCATAAAGCTCCCCACTTTCAAATTTTGCTGATGTGAATGCAAAGCAGAGCATTGTTGCCATGTTTGGAGCGATCATTCCTGCCCCCTTGGCAACTGCAGCTATTCCCGCTCTCTCGGAATGAGATTTTTTAACAAACCGGTCCGTGGTGATAATTGCCCTTGCAAATCTGTGAGCGTTCTCCGGAGCATTTCCAAGAGATGAATAAACTTCTGGCGCTTTTCTCCTTATCCACTCCATGTCCAGTCTTCTACCTATAACTCCAGTAGACGCCACAGCCACTCTCTTCTCCTCACATCCCAAAAGGTTTGCAGCAATTTTGCACATTTCTTCAGCATCCTTCAATCCCTGCTCACCGGTGTATGCGTTGGCATTACCGCTGTTAACTATGATACCCTCAACCATCCCTTCCCTGATATTTTCCTCACAGACAATAACCGGCGCAGCTCTGATTCTGTTTTGTGTGAAAACACCTGCCACACTTCCCTTTACCTTCACAAGCCCGAGTCCGTACCTTCCCTCTTTTAATCCACTGCAGAAGACTCCATCAATGTCCGTTATTTCCATGATGCAACTCAGTTCGAGTAAATTAAAATTTTCAGAAAATTTTTATCTTCTGCCCCAGAGTTGAATCGATGATTGACGGTCTTCCAACACTGGATGACATATCTTACAAAGGAAAGCACATCCTGCTGAGGGTTGACTTCAACGTTCCAATCGTGAATTCAACGATCCTTGATACAAGCAGATTTGAGAGCCACATTCCAACAATTGAGGCTCTTGAAGAGTCAAAGCTCGTTCTGCTGGCACATCAAAGCAGACCCGGGAAGAAAGACTTCACAACCCTTGAAAGTCATGCATCAACTCTTTCAAAATTGCTTGGAAAAAGGGTTGAATACATAGATGAAATTTTCAGCAGAACTGTACTCAGGAAAATAAAAGAGATGGAGGATGGAGACATAATTCTGCTGGAAAACGTGAGATTTTATTCTGAGGAGCAGTTAAACAGAAGTGCCGAGGAGCATGCGGAATGCCACCTGGTGAAGAGGCTCAGCAAAGCCTTTGACTTCTTTGTCAATGACGCCTTCTCAGCATCACACAGAAGTCACGCATCCCTTGTAGGCTTTGTCCCCGTTCTGCCGTCTGTTGTCGGAAAGCATGTGGAGAGTGAAGTAACCGCTCTCAGCAAACCGCTCAGAGGCAAGGGAAGGAAAGCTTTTGTTCTCGGAGGGGCCAAAATCAAGGATTCCGTAAAGGTTCTTAAAAACGTGCTGGAAAACGGGATTGCTGATAAGGTCATTCTCACCGGTGTTGTTGCAAACTACTTCCTGATGCTGAAAGGTTTCGACATAGGAGAAGTGAACAGAAAGGTCGTGGAGGATAACAAGGAAGACGTAAAGGATGGCGAGATGAGTGCAATTCTCAAAAAATACTCAGAAAAGATCATTCTCCCGATTGATTTCGGGGTTGAGAAAGATGGGGTCAGAGAGGACATCCCGCTTGAGAAGTTTGATGGCAAATACAGAATAATGGATATTGGACTTGAAACCGTCAACATGATTTCTGAACTCCTCCCGGAGTACGATTACGTGGTTTTGAACGGTCCTGCAGGAGTTTTCGAGGATGAACGTTTCTCTCTTGGAACTTATGAAGTTTTGAGGTCAGCAACAAAGGCTGGTTACTCGGTGGTAGGCGGGGGGCATATAGCTTCCGCAGCACGCTTGTTTGGCCTTTCAGATAAATTCAGTCACGTATCAACTGCTGGAGGAGCATGTATCAGGTTTTTGAGCGGTGAAAAGCTGGTGGCATTGGAAGTTATAAAAGAATACTGGGAGAAGAAGTGGGGAAAATCTTAATATTTTAAAATTTTGTACGATAAAATTTTTATGCCCTTCTGCTTCCTGAAAAATTAATCAGAGCTATATTCAATTTCGAAAACGTTAAATCTTATCCACAATTTTCAAATGAAGAGGTGTGACAGAATGAACTACAGAGAAGAATATGAAAAAAAGCTTATCAGTCCAGAAGAAGCGGCAGGGCTTGTAGAGAGCGGGATGCACATTGAACTTGGAGGAGCTGCAAATGCAGCACTTATAATAGACAAATACCTCGCAAGGAGAAAGGATGAGCTTGATTACGTTAAAGTGGGGACGTTCATTGACCTTGCACACTACGAGTTTCTCAAAGCAGATCCAAATGGAGAGGTGTTCGAGTGGTCAAGCGGTTTTCTCTACCGACCAGTAAGAAAAACCAGCAAGGAACTTGGACCATGTGTTTTCAGACCAAATCTCTACCATGATGTTCCAAGAATTGTCAGGGAGTTTGCAAAGGATTACGACCCAATAGATATCGCTTATCTTGTCACGACACCCATGGACAAGCACGGTTACTTCAATTTTGGCCTTACATGCTCTCACATGAAAGCGCTGGCAGAAGTTGCGAAGAAGGTGGTTGTGGTTGTCAAGGAGAACATGCCATGGATCAACGGAGGTTACGATGAATGCATCCACATTTCAGAGGTTGACTACATTGTTGAAGACAATGAGATGCCGGTACCGTTCATACCCTTCAGCATACCGCCAACTAAAGAGGATGAAATGATTGCAGAAAACATACTCAATGCTGAAATAAAGGGAGGGAGAAAGCTCATTCAGGATGGCTCAACCATACAGGTGGGAATTGGAGGTCTTCCTGACACGGTTGTAAGGCTCCTCAAAGAGTGCGGCTACAAGAATCTTGGAGTGCATACAGAAATGATGGGTGACGGGACGCTTGAACTGATTGAAGAGGGTGTGGTCACAAATGACCAGAAAAAGCTCGACAGGGGCAAGAGTGTTTTCACATTCGTTCTGGGGTCACTCAAGCTCTACGAATATCTCAACAGAAATCCAGAGGTTGCAACTTATCCTGTTGATTACACCAACGATCCATTCATAATAGCCCAGCAGCCAAAAATGTTCTCCCTCAACCAGGCTGCTGAAGCGGATCTGATGGGACAGGTAAACTCAGAGCAGATGGGGCTTGTATCACCAACCGGGAAGCTTTACCAGGTAAGCGGTACCGGAGGGCAGCTCGACTTCGTCATGGGTTGTCTTTTCAGCAGAGACAGGCAGGGAATCAGCGTTCTTGCCATGTACTCCACGCACAACGGCACATCAAGAATAAAGCCCATCCTCCCACCGGGTGCTGCGGTTACGGTGCCGAGAAGCATGGTGCAGGTTATAGCAACTGAGTGGGGAGTTGCCTATCTCAAAGGACTGACAGTCAAGGAGAGAGCAATTGCTATGATACATCTCGCGCATCCTGAACACAGGGACTGGCTGGAGAAAGAGGCGGAGAAGCTGGGTATATTCCCGCCGAATTACAGGATACCTGCAGGAAAGCCGGATTACGTGCTTTACAAGAGAGATTGAACTTTTTATTTTCATTATTTAACCAATCTCGCTGCTGGACGGAAATTTTTATATTATAAACGTACATGCTTCAAGTATGAACCATCGCACCGCTGCCATCAACGCCGCGAGTGTTTCATCATTTCTAACCCCCTTCAAAGGCTCGACCATAAACAATGCGCTGCCAAACCTTTGTGCGGGGTGTGAATTCGAACCCTTATCAGCA
>CAZZLE010000253.1:0-6018 GCA_964654595.1 uncultured archaeon
TGTATGGTATACCAGGATATCTCCTCTTCCTGCACACAACAGCTTTTACGCTGCCACCGAAATAGGCCCGGATGGATGCATATACAGCGGGGCTCTTCTGGGTATGATGAGATTCTGTGAATAATTTCTCGGTTTCAAAACAATATTTATAATTTCGTAAATCGTGGGAAGGAAATTTATACTCCAAAGCTAATTTTCTAACATGAGACCGGTTGAAGTTAAGGATGGTGTGTTTTGGGTCGGGGCAGTAGACTGGAATGAGAGGGATTTCCACAACTTTCTGACAAGGAGGGGACTTACGTACAACTCATACCTTATTATGGACGAAAAGGTAACTCTAATTGACACCGTAAAGCACAAGTTCGTAAAAGAATCCCTTGAGAGGATAAAGAAGGTCGCGGATCCGGCAGAAATCGACTACGTTGTTGTGAACCACGTTGAGCCAGACCATTCAAGCGGTTTGCCGGACATGATGAGAATTGCAAAGAATGCCACAATTCTGTGCTCTCAGAGAGCCAGAGAGGGGATCTGCAAGTATTACAACTGTGACGGATGGGATATAAGAGTTGTGAAAGGCGGGGATGAGATAAAAATTGGTAACAGAACGCTGACGTTCATTGACATGACAATGCTTCACTGGCCGGACAGCATGGCAACCTACGTGAAAGAGGAAAAAATTCTGTTCTCCAACGACGCATTTGGACAGCATATTGCCAGCGAGGAGAGATTCGATGAGGATATAGGTGTTGAGAAGGCTGTAAGCTGGGCGAAGCTTTACTACGCCAACATCCTGATGCCCCTTGCCGGGCTGATAAAGAAGAAGCTCTCCGAGATTCAGGATTCCGGTTTGGAGATAGAGATAATAGCCCCAAGTCACGGAATCATATGGAAGAATCCGGGAAGAATTATTGAGGCCTATTCAAAGTGGGCAAACTTTGAGAGCGTGAAGAAGGTTGTAATTGTTTTTGACACAATGTGGCATTCAACTGAAAAGCTTGCGGAAGCAATTGCCGACGGAGCTGGAAGCGAGGGTGCGGAAGTCAGGGTTTTCCAGGTTAGAAAAGATTCATGGACAGACATTGTGACAGAAATACTGGACGCAAAAGCTGTTGCAATAGGTGGTCCAACGATTCACAACACGCTCTTCCCACCGGTTGCGGGATTTCTCACGTATCTCAGAGGTCTGAAGCCTCAGAACAAGAAGGGGCTTGCATTCGGCTCTTACGGCTGGAATGGTAATGGCGTTAAGGAGATTCAGAAGGTTCTGGAGGAGCTGAAGTTCGAAACACTTGAACCACTGATGGTAAAGTTCAGACCAACTGATGAGGAGCTTCAGAAAGCATTCGAACTTGGAGCGGAGCTGGCAAGATGATACTTGGCATTTCAGGAAGTCCGAGAAAGAGGGCAACTGAATACGTGCTCACGGAAGCTTTAAGAATGCTCGAAGAGCGGGGCTTTGCAACCAAATTTTTTACCGTTCGGGGGAAGAACATAAGCCCCTGCCAGCACTGCGATTACTGCCTTAAACACAAGAAGTGCAGGATTGAAGACGACATGCAGGAGCTTTACGTAATGCTTGGAGAAGCCAAAGGGATTATCATGGCAACACCCGTTTACAATGGAGGTGTTAGCGCACAGATAAAGGCTGTAATGGACCGCTGCAGGGCTCTGGTTGCTGCAGACTATGACTTTTTCAGGGGAAAGGTTGGAATGGCCATAGCAGTGGGAGGGGACAGAATTGGCGGTCAGGAACTGGCCATACAGCAGATTTTAACCTTCTACATTCTCAACGGAATTATTCCGGTAAGTGGGGGGTCATTTGGAGCTAACCTTGGAGCGACATTCTGGAGCAGGGACACTCTCGATGGAGTTAAAGAGGATGAGGAAGGATTCAGGAGTTTGAGGAAAACCGTAAGGAGATTTGCTGAAATGTTGAAAATGATGGAGGTTGGTTGAATGGAAAAGAAAAAGAAGAGAGTTGCCTGGGGAATAACGGGAAGTGGAGACAGGCTGCCAGAAACTGTTGAGGTAATGAAAAACGTGAAGAAGGATTATCCGGATGTTGAAATAGCAGTTTACCTGTCAAAGGCAGGAGAGCAGGTTGTCAAGTACTATAAGCTGATGAATGATTTGAAGGAGAATTTTGGAGCTGTTAGAGTTGAAATTGACGCCAACACACCGTTCTTAGCCGGTCAGATTCAGGTAGGCAGATACGAGTTTTTGCTCATCGCACCGGCAACCTCAAATACAGTTGCGAAAATAGCGATGGGTATTGCGGACACACTTCTGACAAATGCTGCAATAATGGGTCTCAAAGCCTACGTTCCTCTCTACATAATGCCCTCAGACTACAGGGAGGGAGAGGTTATTACAAAACTTCCTGATGGCAGGGATTTGAGGATAAGGGTCAGGAAGGAGGATGTCGAACACGTGAGAAAGCTCGCCGCCATGGATGGTGTGACGATACTTGAAAAGCCCGAGGACATTTACTGGGTGTTCAGGAAGCACTTTGGACCCTGATGAGATCATGCGGAGTCCTTAAAGCTTAATTCTCTTCTTCATTCCCACCATCACTGCACCACAAACCTCATAAATCCGGTTATTGAAATTGCCTTGAGCGGGGGTTGCCGAGCGGACAAAGGCGCTGGATTCAGGGTCCAGTCCCGAAGGGGTTCGAGGGTTCGAATCCCTCCCCCCGCATTTTTTCAGCAGTTCATAAAAACATCAACAGCGATGAAGTTAGCAATACATCGTAAGACTTACAAAATATATTGTAGTCGAAACGATGGTAAATGTTTGAATTAACAAATTTCTAGTGAAATTTTCAATTATTTTTCACCTGAATCGACACATAAAATTGACACAAAATTTAAATAGTTAATATTGCTATTTTTAACGGTGATTTAATATGGTTGAGGAAGAAAGGGTGTCTGTTCTAGAAGCTATTGGTCACAGGATTTCAGCAAGTGTTGAAAAATGGATGCCGGACCCCTTCCTCTTTGCTGTTATACTGACTTTCATCGCGTACCTTATGGGCATATTCATTGCAGGCAATAGCCCCATGGACATGATTCTTAACTGGTACAAAGGTTTTTGGGAGCTACTAACATTCGCAATGCAGATGGTTTTGATTCTGGTTACTGGCTACGCACTCGCTTACCATCCAACTGTTAATAGATTGCTGATTAAACTTGCCTCTTTGCCAAACAATGGGAAACAGGCTGCGGCACTTGTTGCCCTTGTTTCAATGATATTTTCATGGATCAATTGGGGTCTTGGTTTGATTGTTGGGGCTATTCTTGCAAGGGAGGTAGGTAGACAGGCTTACTTTAGGGGAGTTCCTGTTCACTATCCGGCGATCGTAACTTCAGGTTACACGGGGCTTGGAATGATATGGCACTGGGGTCTGTCAGCCTCAGCACCTTTATTGTCAGCAACTAAGGGACATTTCTTAGAAGATATATATGGAATAATACCCACATCGCAAACTATATTCTCCGGTTATGCTATAACTCTGAGCATTCTTTCGATAGTATTTGTGGTTGCAGTTATGTATGCTATCTCTCCCTCACATCCAAAGAGGTGCAAGGGTATAGAGCATTATGCCCCTCAACTTCTTGAAGTAGAAAAGGAAGAAGAGAAAGTTGAGGTTTTAACAATTGCCGACAGAATTGAGAATAGTATAATAATAGGTCTGCTTTTATCAATAATGGGCTTGGTTTACATAATCTACTATTTCGGTATAAAGATGGGGGGATTGGATCTCAACATCGTGAACTTCACATTCTTATTCGTCGGTCTACTTCTTTATCTGCGGCCAATAAGATATCTGAGAGCTTTCTACCGAGCAGTCCCATCTTCAGCTGGTATCGTTCTCCAGTTTCCTTTCTATGCAGGCATAATGGGAATGATAAAGTATTCCGGGCTTGGAATGATTATGGCAGGATGGCTAATTGAAATTTCAACTCCAATGACTTTTCCAGTCGTAGTATGGCTTGTTGCCGGTTTTGTTAACATCTTTGTCCCATCAGGAGGAGGAGAGTGGGCAGTAATTGGGGAGACGATTTCAAGGGCAGCAATAGAACTTGGAGTTCCAGTTGGTAAGGCAATAATAGCTTACGGGGCCGGAGATCAGTGGACTAACTTATTCCAGCCATTCTGGGCGATTCCACTACTTGGGATATGTGCTGTAAGGGCAAGGGATGTCTTCGGATACTGCATAACTCTCATGCTTCTTGCAATGATATTCTACGCTCTCGCCCTAACTTTTATTCCCTACTAATTTTTTTTACTATTATATCTTTTTAGAAATAAGCAAATAATATAACTGCTGAAAGTCTTCTACCAAATTTATGTATTTCATGGATTTACGAAAATCGGATAAAATAGCAACCAAAAAATTTAATATAATCATAACACATTACCATTATGATAGAAAGATTTAGCGTTAAGATAAAAGGTAAGAGTGTTTCCATTTTAAAGGGAGAGGATAGAAAAGTGTTTTATATCCATAGCTCCGGAAGCGATGCTAAGCAGTGGAGATATCAACTTGAGAAAATCGGAGGTTATTCAATAGACCTTCCAAATCATGGCAAAAGTGAGGGTTCCGAAATAACGTCAATAGACGATTACGCCTATTACGTGAATGAGGCTATAAAACTTACATGCAAGAGTGCCGTTATCGTTGGACACAGCCTCGGTGGAGCTATCGCTCAGAAATTTTATCTTAATTATCCTGAAAGATGCTTAGGGCTGGTTTTAGTTGGAACTGGAGCAAGACTCAGGGTTCTACCAGAGATTCTTGAAAACCTTAAAGTCAGTCCAGAAAATGCCATTGATAAAATACTTGAAATGGGCTTCTATGAAAAAACCGGACACTATGAGGAAACAAAGAAAAAATACCTCAAAAATCGGGATGTTCTCTATCTCGATCTGTCTCTTTGCGACAAATTTGATCTTCTGGATGGCTACAGAGATGGTAGAATAACTATCGATGCTCCAACACTTATAATTGTCGGAAGGGAAGACAAATTGACTCCAGTTAAGTACGCAGAATTCTTTAAAAATCATATTCCTAATTCAGAGCTTATTATAATCGATGATGCAGGTCATATGGTAATGCTTGAGAAGCCGGAAGAGTTCAATTCGGCCCTCAGTTCATTCCTCACTAAAATTCTTTCTTGAATTGCATATTTTCGCGGTATAAAGTTTCTCGCTTCATATCAGCGTCTTATTTCCAAAATAAAAAAATAAAGCATCAAAGAGCAGCGGAAAATTATAAATACCTGACAAACAATTAAAATTATGGCAAAAATAAATATTGGTGAGGCCTTAACAAAGCCCATTGATGTTATGAAAAGAAATCCCGGTATATTTGTACCTGCACTGGTTCCCGCAGTGGTTTCTCTAATATTTACAGCAATTTACGGTGCAATGATGTGGGACATGCAACCAGTAATAAACCCGATGTTCATTTTCGGATTTATTGGTTTGCTTGCCATCTACAGTTTTGTAATGGTAATTCTGGTTCTTGTGGCAAATGGGGCCATAGTTTCAATCGCTTACTCTGAGTTAAGCGGGAGAAGTGCGACTTATGTGGACGGAATCAAAGATGCGATTGCCAGACTCCCTTCACTGTTAATAGCATCAGTTATTATTGCAATAGGTGTTGCATTAGGACTGATACTTTTAATTATTCCCGGACTGATCTTCGCCCTTCTTGTGATGTTTACGATCCAGGAAATCATGATTGCCGGGAAGAATGCAACAAATGCTATTTCAGGCAGCATTAAACTTGTTAAAACAAACTTCGGAGATGTGCTGGTTTATGCCATTATTCTCTTTATTGTGGTTGTCGTGGTTTCGGCGATACTCGGGACAGTTCCAGTTGTTGGCAGCGCAATTTCCACAATGATTGTCACACCTTACATGGGTATCTCGATGACTTATGCTTACATGCAACTAATTGCAAGGTAAAATTTTTTCACGTGCTGGTGCGAAACATATATTTACTTTTTC
>CAZZLE010000254.1:0-4888 GCA_964654595.1 uncultured archaeon
TACTCACCACCAATTGGATCAATCAGGTCACCTTTCGGAACAGCTCTGTTCGGACCCTCAGGGTCTACCTTTGCGGCAGCTCTGCCATCAAACCATGTTATGGCCCCACAGAGCGAGGGGCTGTCCGGGGAGACTATGGAGACATTTGTGGGGGGGGAGGTCGGGGTGGGGGGGGGGGGGGGGGGAGTCCGAGCTCGCGCGCGGGGCGGTCCGGGGAGGCTGTGCAGACATTTGTGGGAGCGAAGCTCTGGCAGAGGGTGCATGAGTAGAACTCCCCGACATCCTCGTCGTGCAGCATCTCAACTCTCCTGTCTCTCTCCTCGTAGATCGGCATCGCAACCTCATTGAGGAACTTCTCTACAAAGTCTTTGTCGGTTATGTAGACAGCCTCAATCTTCTCAATGAATGGCAGTTCGTTCTTGTAAAGCATCATCGTCGCCTTGGCTATCTGGATCAGGCTGTTAAGGCCCTTCTTGACTGCATTCTTCCCGATTCTGATCCAGATGTCGTATCTCTGGTTAAGATGCATGTAACCCTCAATGTAGTTCTGGAAGTCGTGGTTTCTTCTCTCTATCACCGGCTCAAGATCAGTTTCAACCTGAGAACCGGCTATGTAGTATATCATCGCGTAGGGGTACGCCTCGCCCTCATTCATTTCTTCGAGGTCCGGGCCGATAAGTGTCACCTTCATGTCCTCTACCTGATCCATGGGCAGAGCCATTACGAGCTCGAAGCCTGGCGCTGTTGGGCCACCGAGTTCCACGTACATGTCACCTTTCCTGATCCTCTCTCCCTCATACATTGGAGATATGTCAAACGGGAACCCTGCCTCCTCTCCAACGCTCTCCTTGACTTTAACACCCTCCGGAATCTCTATCCTTTTTCTTTCAACCATACCTTGCTCACCTCCAAATCCATTCCTAAACTCCACTATTACCCAAACAACAATTTTTGTTTATTTGTATTTATCGCTTTTTGCCTCTCCACCAAACCACACGATTTCTCACCGAGTATGATTTCCTTAGGTCTCCTTTAAGATTTTGGAGTCGTTAGAATTTAAATTAATCGAAAAATATTCCATGTAGCAATTTTTTGAGCAATAATTACAACAAGTGTTAATAATAAAAAAATTTGTCACACTACAGATCAAGCTGAATTATCTCTCCATTCTGAACCTGTTTTTCACTTACCGTAAGCTCCTTCACAACATCCCCGGCTGTAAAGTAGTATGGCGTTACCGGCTTAACAGCATACTCAGAGTCGTGGGAGTACGGGATTACGGCAGTATAAGTGCCGTTTTCAACTTTAACTGTCTGCCAGTATTCAAAGGTTCTGTTTTGATTTGTCATAATCGTGACCTTTACAGTAACCTCTGTCACATTTCCGGAAACTTTTCCGGTAACAACGGCACCCTTAACTCTCTCAAAAATCTTCACATAACCTGAAGGTGCAATCTTTACAGGCAGTCCGGTATCTTTTTCATAAAGCTGTCTGTAGGCATACTTGTAGAGAACTTCCTGCGTGCCCATTGTCGGGGGAACATGGTATTGCGCTCTCATTACCGATTCATAAACTGCCACTTGCAGAACCTGATTTTCATTGTTTAAATCAATCTGAGAAGCATACGACCTCCATTCTCCGGGGTAGTCACTTTCGTAGATCATCCTGTAATGTGAGAGCCCGCTACCGTCCAATAAGTGCAGTTTTGCCTCCATCGTTTTGTAGTAAAGCTCGCCAGGGACTCGGAGGGGAATGAGTATGGAGTCCAGCGGCACGTCCCACTGAGAACTCGCATATCCAAGTTTGCCCAAAGAGGGCGAGTAGTAGAAAAATCCGCTGTAGTATTTCTCGGCAAGTGGCAGGTCTCCCTCAGCCCAGACTGCCATTGCGTAGAACTTTCCGGTCTCCATTTCAATATCGCTCACAACATACCTGACATTGAGTTTCTCAGCCACCCACTCAGCATAACTTTCATTCTCAGCTGTGAAGAATGAAGATGCTCCGGGAACGTTGTTGTACTTGTTCCCTATCCCCTCCTGGAACGGATTAGCTACTGGCATGCGATTGGCAATAGTTTGGATCCAGTGCCCGTAATCCCACCAGCTCATAACTCCGTAAGTTTCAAAAGGATAGCTGAACGGCTCCTTGTTGCTCTGGGGTGTTGGGTAAAGTTCTAAATAATACTCCCTGTATTTATCCCCATCAGGCGTGTTTTCCCTCATCCACAGCAGTGCATCGTACCACTGCTTGCCTGGCCCACCGGTATAGGAGCTCTGAGCATTTGCCAAAACATAAGTCGGATAGACTGCAGCAAAGACGATTATAACGGCAAATATCACTCTGAAATAGCTGAATTTGTTCTTTGCTCCAAGGACATTCTCCAGTACTCTGTAAAAATGGAGCTTTTCGAACATTATTGAAACAATGAGGGCTGAGTAAACAGCCACAACTGCTGCAAAATAGTAGGCAAATCTGTTCTGTCCCCAGAGGGCTATTAACATCAAAACAGCCCAAATGAGAATGCTCAATTCCACAAAGTCCCTTTTTCTTACCACCCTGTATGCTGAATAAAAGATCCCCGCCATTGCGAAAAAGAAAAGAGAACCGAAATGAAGGACAGCATTTGCAAGTGTGAATTCCCCGCCGTGTGTAAAGAAGAAGGGGTAAACCTCCGCAATTGTCAGTGCTCCCCCCCTTGGCTGAACAACACCGACCACTGAAAGCAGATTACTCGCAAAATCTGGCATTAAAATGAGAGACAGTCCTCCAATTATGGCGGTGAAAATTATGACTGCAACCGGCATACCTCTTTTCCCCAAACCCAATTTCTCGAAGAATTCGGCCTCATTCCATCTCTCTATCTGGTAAAATGCCGCGGAAATTACAGCTGATCCGGCCAGAACAAGAAGCTGGAAGGGTGAGTAATGAACTCTGCTGAATCCAGGATAGTTGAAGGCAAAGGGAAGGTAAACTATCGCCGCAACAGCAAAGGTTATTACAGCCACAAGCGAGAGATTTTTCCTGTCAGCCTTGAAAAACTCTCCCAGAACAAATGCAGAGAATACAAAGGAAAGTAAAATCGGGGCTATGATGAAACCCGGCCCCCAGGATAAAATGTAGAGGGCCACGCAGACACCGGCAGCTACGGGATAAATTAGCTGCTTGAATTTAATGTTCTCTTCAGCTTTCCTGTCCCTCCACCTGTTGTATGCAAGTATAAAAATTCCAATAGCTGAAACCTGCCAGAAGGTTTCCCAGATGTGGTGATCATTAAAACCAAGAATGCTCCTCTGCAGAAACTGTCCGGGAACAATAGCAATGAAAAATGCTGCAATTAAAGCAGTTTTTTTGTCGATTACTTCCTTGGTGAGCAGATAAACAGGAATTATTGCAAGAATACCACCTATTGCGGGAATAAATGCAAGAACCGCTCTTAAACTCTCACCTTCCGTTGCGTTGAAAATTATTCCGGCTATTGATCCAAGATAAACAAGGAAAGGTCCGTAGTGCGTGTAAGTGCCGTAGGGGTAGTTCGTAAAGGGATCAAACCAGATTCTGTAGGGGAAGTTGTGTATGGTATTTTCTGTAAGCCTGTAGTAATACCACGGGTCATTCCCGCCAAGCCTTACCGTCCACGTGAACACGCTATCCCATGGATTAAGGATTCTGAGCTTTAAAGAAATCAAGGCAACAATAACGAGGATTGAGATGTGCCAGTATTTTTTGATCAGACCATTAACTTTCTGCATGGCAGAAAAAGTAAAATGCTTAATTTAAATTTTCTGATATGCTGACCTTCATTGGACTCGGGCTGTGGGATGTAAAGAGTATCTCAGTTAAGGGATTTGAAGCTGTAAAAGAGGCCGATGAAGTTTATGTTGAGTTTTACACCTCAAAACTCTCAAGCAGTATCGATGAAATGGAAGAGTTTTTTGGAAGGGAGATTGTTGAGCTTGAAAGAAGTGATCTTGAAGAGAACAGCCAGAGGTTGATTGAAAGGGCGAGAGAAAAGAATGTTGTTTTGCTTGTGCCCGGAGACCCAATGGTTGCCACAACACACTCTGCATTGAGACTTGAGGCCGAAAGAAGGGGTGTAAGAACAAGAATAATTCACGGGGCAAGCATAATCAGTGCTGTCTGCGGTTTGACGGGGCTTCACAACTACCGCTTTGGTAAATCTGCAACCGTAAGCTGGCACAGATCCGAGACGCCAGTGAGGGTTGTGAATGCAAACAGAAGTATCGATGCCCACACATTGCTGTTTCTTGATCTTCATCCAGAACCAATGAAAATAATGGAGGCTGTAGATCTGCTGATTTCCGTAGATGATACATTAAAGGATTTTTATGCCGTTGGTTTGGCGAGAGCGGGTGGTGAGGATCCGGTGGTAAAATGCGATAAACTTGAGGCTCTGAAAGATATCGATTTTGGAGAACCCCTTCACGTGATGGTCATCCTTGCCAGAACGCTTCACTTCATGGAGTTTGAGTGTTTGAGAGAATTTGCAGATGCTCCTCCCGAACTGGAGAGGCTGGTAGCATGATGCTTCCAGAAAGGGAAAAATGGGGATTGTTTCTGCTTATCCTCGGGTTTTTAATTGCATTTTACATTTACTGGAGGTATCCGTAATGAAGATCCCCAGAAGCTTTGAGGAAATTTTGGAGCACTTCGGTGGGCTGATTGATGAAGAGACCGCTAAACTGCTCGAAAGTTATGCAGAAGGGAGAGTTACAGTGAACAAATGTGGCAGAGTTTTTGAGGGTAAAGTTCTGAGAGTTTTTCCTGTAAGGTATTTTGATAAAAACGGCAGGAAGGGGAAAGTTGGCAGCGCAATCATTGATGGAATAGGCAGAGTAAACTTCTGGAATGAGGCTGCTGAAGTGATAGA
>CAZZLE010000255.1:0-5864 GCA_964654595.1 uncultured archaeon
ATGTCTGCGGTGTGGTCTACGAACCTGTATTTCATGTTATCCCTTCACACAACCTGCTATAATACCTTTCTCCTGACAAGCTTTAAATACACTCTCTACTATTTTTCCCATGGAATTTGTTTTTGGAGAAAAAGTTTTTCAGTCAGAGGTAAGAAGGGCTTCTGATCTAAAACCTGTACTTGCTTTTCCGGAAGCCCTTAAGGAAGACTTTGATGCTTACTACATGTTCAGGGACTCTTTTAAAAATGATGAGGACGCGGAAATCATAAGAAAGGCCGGGCTGAGATACGATTATACCTTAATTCCACCAAACGATGTGGGTGGTGAGAGCATCAAAACCTACGGCCATTACCACCCTGAATCTGGAGATGGCCTTACGTATCCTGAAGTCTACCAGGTTCTTGATGGACGGGCTTTTTTCATCATGCAGAAGCCTTCAGGTGAGAAAATAGAGGATGTAATTGTCGTTGAAGCCAAAAAGTGGGATGTTGTTGTTGTTCCTCCCAACTACGGTCACGTAACCATAAATCCTGCGGATGAGGATCTGATTACTGCAAACTGGGTTTGCAGAAACTTCAGTTCAATTTATGAACCCTATACTGAAAGAAGGGGGGCCTGCTATTACTACATAAATGGAGAGTGGGTCAGAAACAGAAATTACGAAAATACACCGGAGATCAGATTTGCAAAACCTGAAAACGTGCTTGAAGTTAAAGGTAACATGTACGAATTGGTTCACAGCATAGAAAGGCTCGAGTTTCTTGTTAAACCCCGAAAGCATTCTGAGGTCTTCAAAAACGCATTTGAATTTGTCTAAAAAATATAACAAATACAAAATTTTTACATCGAAAGTGCAAGCTTAATGTCGTCTGCTGTAACGGTTTTTCTGCCTGAGTGCTTTGCAATTTCCACAGCTTTCTTTGCAACTGTAATTGCGTAGTCTTCAAGCACTTCAACCATCTTTTCCACTGCATCTGCACTTACTCTCTCTGCCCCGGCCTTCCTGATCAATCTATCAACCGGTGCCATCGGCAACTCAGCCATCCAACACACCTCCTACCTCTTTTCAATACAAAATTTAGTATTAGGTATATATATACTTTTCTATCGAACTTCCATCAGAACAATATTCTTCTGAACATGCGATATCTGTAGGCTCCTTGATATGAACGAAGTTAAGATGTTGATGCAACTTCAGGATGGGGAGAGAATGAAAATCGAAGAAAAGAGATGTATTTAAAAATTTTAAATTTTTACAAAAAATTAACCAAACAGAGCACCTAAACCTTCAATCGCCTCTTCTTCTTTTGCTTCTTCTTCCTCCTCCTCTTCCTCTTCTTTAGCCTTCTCTTTTGCCTCCTCCACCGGTGCTGCTGATGGGGCTGCTGCTACTGCCATCGGTATCGCTGCCTTCTGTATCGCCTCATCAATGTTCACACCCTCAAGAGCCGCAACGAGGGCCTTAACTCTTGCCTCATCCACTTTCACGCCCGCAGCCTCAAGAACTGCTTTTACATTGTCCTCCGTTATCTCCTTACCAGCGGAGTGCAACAGGAGAGCTGCATACACATACTCCATTCTCAACACCTCCTTTTAACCAAACAAAGCACCTAAACCTTCAATCGCCTCTTCCTCTTTTGCTTCTTCTTCCTCTTCTTCAGGTTTCTCTTCCTCTTCCTTCTTCTCCTCTACCTGAACCTGAACCTTAGCCTGAGCAATTCCCGACAGCATCTTTTTGAGTTCCTCATCAAGAGCATTCTCAGGAAGCAGAGATGCAAGAGATAGCATCTGACCATGAGCCTTCAAAATTAAGTCCCCCATAACACCTTTTTCGAAGATTCCCGCGTTTATTGCAAGGTTTCTGGCATCGATTACAGCCTTCATTATGAGTATCTCAGCAGTCTCTTCAGTGATGTATGCAGAGTTAACTGCAAGGTTGATTGCCATCTGATAAGCTCTCTGGAGATCTTCAAGAACTTTTTCGGTGTCTATAGCCAGTATCTCGGGTGTTAATATTACTCCCGAATCAAAAATAGCCCTGACATCAAGTCCTATTTTGATTGGTCTGATCTCAAGCCTATCCAGCGCTCTTGCAACTTCCGGCCTGACTACCTCTCCAGCCTTTACAACAGTTGTGGTAGCCTTTATAACCACTTTTCCTTTCTCAATCGCCACCGGTAAGCCGGCATTTTGAAGTTCGGCCATTAGCGGACCGGGAGGTATTGATGTTGGCCCTTCGTTGACTACAACATCAACCGGAGAAATTTGATTCGGTTTGAGAGGAGATGGTATCTTTGTATCCTCTATCATTCTGTAAAGTTTGAAGGGATTCTCCTTTGCAGTGATTAAGGCAATCTGATCGCCAAGAAAATCTTTAAGCTTTACATAATCTCCACCAAGAGCATCAAGAGCTCTCTCAAGTAGAGTGTTCTTGACAACTTTAATTTCGGCTTTTTCTCTAAAATCTCTCCTTATTTTTTGCATCTGACCGGCAGGTACATTTCTGAAGCTTACCACAGCTACAACAGGCTTTGATAATATCATCCTCTTTATTTCCTCCACAGTTCTGACCTTATACGCTGGAGGTGAACCTCTAATGGCGGCCATTTACATCACCCTTACCGCAGGCCCCATGGTTTTCTTCACGTAAACCGACCTGACAACCTGTGAGGGATTTTCATACTTGTTCTCTACAACTTTTAAAACTTCCATAGCGTTTTCTGCCATCTTTTCCACATCCATGTTTTCATTCCCGATGGGTGCGTGGAAAGTCATCTTGTCTCTCGTCCTGATCTTAACCGAGTTTCTCAGCCTTTCGATGAATGGCTTTGGATCTGCAAGTGGGGGAATTGGCTGCGGAATCTTACCTCTCGGACCCAGAATTGGACCGAGCTTTCTACCAATTTCAGGCATAAGGGGAGCCTCTGCAATGAAGAAGTCGATTGAATTGGCAAGCTTCTTTGCCCTTCTTTTGTCCTTTGCCAGCTCGTTGATATCTTCAGGAGTGATTACAACGTCCGCACCGGCTTCTCTTGCTTTCAAAGCAGTTTCACCGCTTGCAAAAACTCCAACCTTTCTTGGCTTCCCCAGACCATGAGGTAAGTTAATAACAGCATCAATTCTGTTTTCCGGCTTCTTCATATCCAGATTTTTTAGATTTACTGCCATTTCAACTGTTTCTGTAAAATTTCTTTTCTTTCCGCTCTTAACAGCCTCCTCTATCGATTTCGCAAGTCTGTTCTTATCCACCAGCATACTACCACCCCGTAGTCCCGACGGCCATAGCCTCCTACGGACTGCTAAGAGTAGTGGGGAGGTATTTTAAGTTATCGGTTGGTGCCGAGCATTTCTGGCAGTACTTTAAACGGAAAGGTTTTAATCTACCTAACAGTTTCTCACCATGCTTAGCGATGTGGTCAGAGATGCAGAAGGTGAAAAAGTCTTTCTTCTCGGCAACGAGGCAATAGCAAGGGGGGCAATTGAGGCAGGGATTGATGTTTTTGCCGCATATCCCGGGACACCATCATCCGAGATTGCCGACACTCTGAGCAATGCCTGCAGACTTCTGAGAGGAAGGATGGATTTTTACATGGAGTACTCTGCAAACGAGAAGGTTGCGTTTGAAGTTGCTGTGGGTGCTTCCTTAGCAGGAAAAAGGGCAATGGCAACGATGAAACATGTAGGTGTGAACGTTGCTGCTGATGCTCTTTTCAGCTTTGCATACGTTGGTGCAAGGGGTGGATTCGTTCTCGTGAGTGCAGATGATCCATCAATGCACAGCAGTCAGAACGAGCAGGACAACAGATGGTACGGGAAGGCGGCAAAGCTTCCTGTTGTAGAACCATCAAGCGTTCAGGAGGCAAAGGATTACGCGAAGCTATGCTTCGAACTTTCAGAGAAGTTCGGTTTGCCCATGATTCTCAGAAGCTACACGAGGTTGAGTCATGCAAGTGGAGTTGTTAAGCTCGGAAAAATACCATACAAGGAGTTCAGCAGAGTTGAATGGGAGAGACATCCGCAAACAGATGTTGTTCTTCCGGCCAATGCAAGAAAGCTGAAACCCATTTTGCTGGAGAAGCTGAGCAAAATTGAGAGTTACTTTAACAAATCAGATATGAACTGGATTGATGAAGGCGATGGTGATGTGGGAATTATTGCCTGCGGTCTGAGCTATGCTTACACCAAGGAAGCACTTGAAAACCTGAATCTCAATTTGCCGGTTCTGAAGCTTTCATCAATGCACCCTCTGCCGGAAAAACTGATTGAAGATTTTGTCTCACAGATGAAAAAGGTCGTGGTTGTGGAAGAAGTTGACCCGTTCGTTGAGCTTCATGTGAGGGCAATGGGACTGGCTGAGGTTTGCGGGAAAATGAACGGATACATGCCAGAGAACTACGAATACAATGTTGGAAGGGTTGAGATGGGCATTGCAAGGGCTCTTGGAATAAAGCCAAGCAGGGATTATGAGAGAATTGCAGCGGATTCTCAGGAAATTGCCGCAAAAGCTCCTCCAAGACCTCCAGTACTCTGTCCCGGATGCCCTCATTCAGCGTCATTCTATGCAATAAGAAAGATTGTTAATGAGCTCGGCAACGCTGCTCTGCCAAGTGACATAGGCTGCTACACCCTTGGAATCAACAGACCTTTTGAGGGAGTTGACATAACAATATGCATGGGTGCAAGCGTTGGTGTTTCTAACGGCTTGGCCCATGTGCTAAATAACAGAATCATTGCCACAATCGGTGATTCAACCTTCATTCACGCCGGGATACCGGCACTGATAAATGCGGTTTACAACAGAGCAAACTTTGTGCTTGTTATTCTTGATAACTCCACAACAGGCATGACCGGACATCAGCCTCATCCGGGCACGGGATTCAGGGGATGCGGGGAAGCTGGAAAGGCTGTAAAAATAGAGGAAATCGTGAAGGGATGCGGGGTTGAATTTGTTGAGGTGGTAAACCCCTACAATGTCAGAAAGATGATCGATGTGCTGAGAAGAGCCCTGAACCATGATGGTGTTGCTGTTGTAATTGCAAGACAGCCATGTGCTATATTGTGGGCAAGGGTGAGGAGGAGAGAGGGCAAAATCGTGAGCTACAAAGTCACAGAAGATTGCACGCTGTGCATGGAGTGTGTAAACACCTTTTCCTGCCCTGCACTGATATTTGACGGTGAGAATGTGAGCATTGATCGCTCTCTCTGCGTGGGCTGTGCTGTTTGTGCAAAAATCTGTCCAAACAGGGCGATTAAACCGGCGAAAAGTAATTAATCTTCTTATTCAATTTTGTGTATGTCAAGGGCTCTGATATTCGGAAGGTTTCAGCCCTTTCATCTCGGACACCTCATGGTTATCAAGTGGGCTCTTGAAAAGTTCGATGAGCTCGTTTTGCTGGTGGGAATGGCGAATGAGAGTCACACCCTGCTCAACCCGTTCACCGCAGGTGAGAGAATATGGATGATGCGAGATGCTCTGAAAGATGAGGGAGTTGATTTGAGCAGAATCGTTACCGCCACAGTTCCAACAATGAGCGTTTATGTCGGGCATGCATTTTACATAATCAACCTTGTTCCAAAGGTTGATTCAATAATAACGAGAAACCCGGTTATAGCGCAGGTGTTTCAGGATGCGGGTCTTGAGGTCATCGCACCTCCGGAGTTTGACAGAAGCCTTTACAGAGGTAGCCACATAAGAAAACTCATGTTAGAGGGCGGTAACTGGAGGGAGCTTGTGCCAAAAACCGTTGCAAGGATAATTGACGAGATAAATGGTGTTGAAAGGTTGAAAAGAGCAGCAAGCAGGGATTAGCAAAATTTTTAATACCAGCGGTTTAAAGGCTGATGAGCCGCCGTGGCTTAGCTGG
>CAZZLE010000256.1:0-1617 GCA_964654595.1 uncultured archaeon
ACATAAAATCAATAGTTTTATTTAACATGAGAGTGATTGAAATTGTGGAGCATGAACCCAATCAAAATAACAAAACTATGGCTGAGGCTGAGATTTTGAAGATAATGTTTGAGCATAACCCAGATCCTGCAATTATCCACGACGGCGAAAAGGTTCTCTACGCCAATCCAAAGGCACTGGAGTACTTTCCCCCCGAATACCTGATGAAGGGAAAACTTTTCGAGCTTATCCATCCCGACTACAGAGCTGCTGCTGAAATGGATTTTCGAGGAGAAATGCATGAGGAGCTTTTTGTCCTTCCTGACGGGAGAGAAGTTTGGTTCGAGATCAATTCAGCTCCTGTTACATTCAGGGGTAAACAGACGGTTTTGATCATCCTGCGAGACATCACGGCAAGAAGAAGAATAGAGAGATATAAAGAGCTCTTCAACAGCACTCTTGATATAATCGCTGTTACCGATTTGAATTGGAATTTCATGGAGGTGAACAAAGCCTTTGAGGAAACGTTTGGATACTCCATCGGTGAAGTTAGGGGCAGAAACTTTGCAGAGGTCATTAACTTAAGCCAAGAAGTGGCAGATATGGTGTTCAGAGCATACAACAAAGCCTTCAGAGAGAGAAAAAATATCTACGGGATTGTATTCAAGGCAAAGCGGAAGGACTCAAGGGAAATATTTCTTGAAGGTAATGTCAGGCTGCTGTGGGAAGGGAGCAAAATCACGGGGTTCATTGGAAACTTCAGGGATGTGACTGAAAGGATTGAACTCGAAATGAGGCTGAGAGAGAGCGAAGAAAAGTACAGATCAATTTTCAACTGCTCACCCCTTACCATCATCGTTTTTGACAAAAATTTAAGAATTGTTGAATGGAACAGGAAAGCAGAAGAGACTTTTGGGTGGAAGAAGGAAGAAGTCGCTGGAAAGGATATCATTGAACTCCTGATTCCGGAGCACCTGAAGGACAAAATTCGGCAAGTTGCAGAAAGATTGTTCTTGAGAGAATTGCTCGCTAACTTTGTAAGCGATACTTTGACGAGAGATGGCAGAATTATAACATGCGAATGTTACGGCACAACTTACAGAAATGCTGGAGGGAGAACCTATGGCCTCATACTCGCCATGGATGTTACCGAAAAAATAAAGATGGAGATAAAGCTAAAGGAGAGCGAAAAAAGATACAGAGCCATATTTACGCATTCCCCTGTCCTTATTGCAATTCTGGATAAAGATGGGAGGTTTGTTGAAGCGAATCCGGCGATGATTAAAAGCATTGAAATGGATCCCGCAGGCAGAACGCTGTTCGATATTTTTCCAGTGGAGGTGGCAGATAGAAGGTTCAGATATCTCAAGAAAGCTCTTGAAGAGGACTCGCTTGTTGATTTTGAAGATGAAAGGGGTGGAAAGTACTTTATCAACTTCTTCCTGCCGATTGAGATTGAGGGTGAGAAGCGCTGCTTGGTGATTGCACAGGAAATCACCGAACTCAGAAGGCTGAACAAGCTGTTAAGGGAATTGCTGGAAGTCAATGAATCAATAGTCAGAATTCGCGACCGCGAAGAACTGGTTAAAAGAATAGAGGAGATACTGTCAGACTACTCGGCGAAAATTGTGGAAAAAC
>CAZZLE010000257.1:0-4428 GCA_964654595.1 uncultured archaeon
TCAGAGAACCATAATTAAGATTTTGTTCCAGATTGTTTCGTGTGGAAAAAATAAAATTAAAAAATAAAAATAAATTAGAATATAAGAATGTTGCTATATTGGGGCGGATGGAAAAGAGGGAATTAATGCTCAAAGCTATTCCCGATTTTTGATTTCGAATCCCCCTAACAACTCATCACCGCTGCGTGATCAACAATCAGTTTTGATAACTCGTTGATAATACTGTAATCCTTTATCCCCTTTCTCATTAAAACACGTTTTACCTCGGCCTTTATTCTTGCCTTTATGTATTCTTTTCTTTTCCACTCTGATATTTTCACGTATCCTGAGAGGCGATCTGCTAATTCTCTTGCGATTTCCTCTATTCTTTCTCTTTCTCTAATTGGGAGATTTGGATATGAAAGAAGCAACGAATAGAAGGCATATTCTTCCTCGCTCATATTGAGCTGTTTTCCCTCCTCTTCAGCCTTTCTGACTTCCCTTGCAATCTCGACAAGCCTTGAAATCATCTCCGAAATTTCAATTATCTTTGCATTGTGTTTTTCAATCAGCTCATTCAGCATCTCGTATAGACTTTTGAATTTCCAGGGGTTTACCTTCATTCTAACTTTTATCCTGTCGTACAGTATTTTTAAAAGTAAATCTGCAGCCAAGTTCTTGTATTCGAGATTTTCAAGCTCTTTAAGAAACTCCTCAGAAAGTATAGAGATTTCTGGTTTCTCCTTTTTTAGCAGATCAAGCACATCAACTGGCTCTTTTGCAACAATGCTTTTTGATATCAGTTTCGTGATCTCACCTTCAAGCTCTCTTGCTATTTCGCTCTTTCTCCTCACTGAGTACTTAACGATCATCTTCTTGATCATCTCAAAGAATGCAAGGTCATCTTTGATTGCGATGGCATCAGGATGTGGAGATGCAAGCATATACAGCTTCTTTAAAGTAACGAAGTTCTTTACGAATTTCTTTTTCGTTTCTTCCTCTCTGGCAATCCTTTCATATGCCTGAGCAGTCAATCTTGAAAGTTCTTCGGACCCCATTTCCTTCCAACTTCTGAAATTTAAACCAGCAAAGTAAGAACAAAGAATGTCGTGTTTCTCTCTTAACAATGCAATAACTTCGTTTATGTTGGTTAGAGTTTCTCTTATCTGTTCCAGAGCGTATTTTGATAGGGATTTTCTCAGATCGTCCGCAATACCTATATAATCGACAATCAAACCTCCTGACTTATCCTTGAAAACTCTGTTAACCCTCGCTATGGCCTGAACAAGAGAGTGGTTTTTCATGGGCTTCCAGAAGTACATTGTGTGCAGACAGGGAACATCAAAACCTGTGAGCCACATATCAACTACTATGACCATCTTCAACTCTGAGTCGGGATCCTTGAATTTATCAGCAAGCTCTTTCAATTGTTTTCCAGTTCGTATGTGCTCATGAAATTCCTCTGGATCCCTTGATTTGTTTCCAGATATTACAACCGCAACCTTCGGTGCGTTTGGTTGCTCGATTATTCTTTTGTAAAGCTCAACAGCCACCTTTCGGCTTATTGTGACAACCATAGCCTTTCCATCAAACTCCTCAATTCTTCTGTTGAAGTGCTCGACAAGGTCTCTCGCAACGCTTCGAATGTACTTTTCGGTAAGCATTATCCTCTCAAGTTTCGCAAAAGCTCTTTTTATCGATTCCTTTTCTTCCGGATCTGCCACAACTCTCTCAGATATCTCCTCAAATTCGAGATCTATGAATTCGTTGGTTAAGTGCAATTCTGATAAACGGGATTCGTAATAGATGGGGACAACAACACCATGCCTTCTTGCCTTCTCGATGGAATAAACGCTGATGTAATCCCCGAAAACAAGGGTTGTTGATCGGTCTTCATAATCTACCGGTGTGGCTGTAAAACCCAGGAAAGAGGCATTTGGAATTGCTCTCCTTAAATTTTCGGCAAGCTGCCTGTAGTGGCTGCGATGGGCTTCATCCGCTATAATTACTATGTTCTTCCTTTCTGTTAGCAGGGGATACTCTTCTTCCTTCGATTTCCTTCCAAATTTTTGAATTGTTGCGAATATTATGCCGCCTCTGGTCTCTCTCACAGTATTGTGAAGGTCATCAATAGTTTCAACGTGTTTTGCAATCGGAAAAACGTTTGCAAAAACTCCATAGAGCTGTTCATCGAGTTCTCTCCTGTCAGTCAGAAATATGAGCAGGGGGTAGTCAAGTTCTGGGATTTTTATTACCTTTTTGGCGTAGAAAAGCATGGTTAATGATTTGCCCGAACCCTGAGTGTGCCAGACAACACCTATTCTTCTCTCTTCAGGATTCCTTCCGTAAATTACAGCTTGGATTGTTCTATCAACCGCTTTCCTTACGGTGTAGAACTGATAATACGTGGCAACAATCTTGGTCAGGCTCTTTCCTGATTTATCGTAAATTATGAAATCCTCAATAAACTCCAAAAGACGTTTCTTGTTGAATAAACCGAGTAGCAACACGTCAAGACTCGTTAGATCCTTGTCTCTCCATCTGTAAATTGCATGCTTTCCATATTCCTCCTCAAATTCAATAACTTCAACATCATCATCACTCTCTATACCCTCCCAAACGAAAAAGCGTTCCCAGTCTGAAGTGGGAGAACCGTACTTTGTTTCGAGCCCATCGCCTGCAACCAGAATCTGTGAATACTGGTAAAGTTGTGGAATATCTTTCATTTTTGTTTTATGGTCATTGAATGCATCCTTTGCAGTATCCCCCGAATTGAATCCCTTGAATTCAAATACAGCAACAGGAATGCCATTAATAAACACAACAAGGTCAGGAATTCTGAATCTTCCATGCTCATAGTAGTATTCAACCTCAAACTGATTTCCTGCAAGGAATTCATTGTTTTCTGGATTCGAAAAGTCGATAAGCTTAACGATTCTGGTTCTTTCCTCGTTGTTATCCTTGATCGTGAGTTTAACTCCAGAAATCAGCATATCGTAGAACATCTTCCCTCTTGTTACTGGATCAGGGTGATCTATTTTTGAAACCATCTGGTAAACTATTTCGGCTAATTCATCGTTTAACCAAGCATTCAACCTCTTGATGGATTTTATAAATCGTTTTTTCAGAATAACATCCCTGTAAGACTCCCTTTCACCTGTTTCTGGGATTAATTCGGAACCGTGAATGTGTTCATAGTTCAGGCTTTTGAGAACATTTATTACGTGATTTTCTACCATGTACTTCTCATCAAGTTGAGCCATTATTTTCTAATTCTGTTGATATTTATTAAAAGCTTTTGCAGTCTGGGGGGTAATTTGATGATTAAGGTCAGTACTGGAGCACTTCCTTGGTTAGTTCAGGATCCATACCGTTCATCAATCTCTTTTTTCCACTGTATTACCATTGACCCAAACTCCCTCTTCAGATCAGGAGATCTTTCTATTTTTCTAAACATCTCTGACAATCCGTTTAACATATTTTTAAAATGTCTTATAAATGAGTCCACAGCCTCTTCATATCTCTCTGCATTTATAGACGACTTAAACCAAGTAAGAGCAAAATTAAACAATCTGTAGAATTCACCAATGAATTCCTCTTTAGTCAGTTGAACCTCTCCAGCAAATATCTTTTTCAATTCAGGATCATAAAAGAAGTTTGCATGCGAAAATCTGTTTCTCAGCTCTCTAAGCTCTCCATCCAATACCGAACTATTTTTGAATTCTATAACTCCCAATTTGTGCAAAACTTGGTTTATTTTTCCTGCAGTAGCGTGTTTCGTGTACTTTCTTTCAAGATTCAAGAAATCCTTATACTCTTTCTGACTGGAGAACTTCTTATTATTTCTTAGATAGTTGCACAGCCTTCTGTCCAGCTGCAACAATAGAAGTTCGTAAAGCTGAATATACGTGGAAATCATTATGAACATTTTGAGATATTCTGATTTGATTTCTTCTTTTGTGAGATCTTCATAAACTTTCAAAAGATAATACAGCGGACCTGCAAGTTCTATCGCATCCTCAGCACTTAAGGATGAGTTTTTAACCATAAATTCGATTATTTTGCGATCGTCCTCTGTTAAGCTGCCCCCCAAACGCTCAAAATCATTTGAATGCTTGATAAAAAGCCCGATTATTTCTTTTATCTTCTCAGAGTCTATGAATTTCTCAAGATTAACTGATATTTCCTTATAACAATTGCTCACAACAATAGGTATACCAGATGATAGGGCTTTCTCAAGTTTAACAAGTGTCTTCTCCCTAAAAATTGGAGTTGGAAGGTAAATTCCCTGCTTTTCGAGCAAATACTGAAGGATTCCAGTAAGCTTCTCCGTCATAGCTCTTCAACTCTTAATTTTCCAAACACGAGCTGTGGGAGCAAAGCATCTCTGATTTTCTTCAAGGTCATTATCTGCTTCTGGTTGAGGATGATTTTCTGGAATAGGGGCTC
>CAZZLE010000258.1:0-1516 GCA_964654595.1 uncultured archaeon
CTTGCAAGAGAAAAAAAGTTGCTTGAGGAAAGTGAAAGAAGGTTCAGAAGTATTTTGGAAGAACTTGACGGATGGTATTTCGAGCTTGACGGCCATCACAGAATTATCTTTACAGCCCCAAATTTTAAAAACAAATTCGGGGAGGTGGAAGGGAAGTATTTAAGAGAGGTTTTTGATAACTTCCCGATTGAGAAACTTGAATCAGGAAAATTCGAGTACGAGATAATCAAAGACGGCAAAATAATTCCCGTTGAGGTTGTGGTAAAGAAAGATGGAGAAATCTACAGGTGCCTCGTCAGAGACATATCAGAAAGAAAGAGAATGGAACGACAGCTTGTATTTTTCAGAGAAATACTCGAGCATTCGGTTGATGCCATTGTTATCCTCGATGTGGACAGCAGAATCACGGTCTGGAACAGGGGGGCTGAGATGATGTTCGGCTATACTGCAGATGAGGTGGTTGGAAAACCCCTGAATTTCCTGATGCCAAAGGAGCAATGGAGACAGTGTACTGAGAACTTCAAGAGGGCAGTTGTTGAAGGATACGTGAAGGGCATAGAGGCTCCGAGAATCGGGAAAGATGGGGAGATAATAATTGTTGATCAGACCCTTACAAGCATACGCGACTCGAAAGGAGAAATCGTTGGTTTTGTTGCAATAATGAGAGACATAACGAAAAGGAAACGTGCAGAACTGGATCTGAAAAATTCTCTTGAGGAACTTGAGAAAAGAACAAGAGAACTACTTGAAGTCCAAAAAGAACTTCATCAGCTTGCAAGCATTGTTGAAAACTCCAATGATGCAATATATTCTGTAGACATAAGAGGAAGAATAACAAGCTGGAACAGAACAGCAGAGAAGATTTTTGGCTGGAGTAAAGGGGAGGCTATAGGAATGGATGCCTCAATGCTTCTCCCTGAAGAGCTCAGAGGAGAAACGGAATTCATACTGAGAAGGATAAGGGAGGGGGATTTCGGACTGAGCTTTGAGACAAGAAGGTTGAAAAAAGACGGCACGGTTATCTATGTTGAGATAACCGTTTCACCAATCTTCAACGAGTTCGGGGAGCTTTCCGGAGTTTCCATCATTGCAAGAGATATTTCTGAGAAGAAAAAAGCCGAGATGGAAGCTGAAAAAAAGATTTTAAAATACAACGTTGAGAGAGGCAGAATTTACTTTACAGATAACTTTGATTTGGCTGTTGATGTTATCAAAGACCTTGTAAAATGTGGCTACACGGGGAAGGTTATAAGCAGACGTTATCCAGAGAATCTCGGTGTTTGTGAGAGCAATTACATGATGCTTTCGAGCAGAAAAATGAAAGGAACCCTCGATCCGGATCCGGAAAAAATATACAGAGAAATCATGTCTCTTCCAGGATGGAAGAATGCGGTGCTGCTGGATCTCGATTATCTACTGGTAAAAAGAAATTTTGAGGAGATATACGAGCTGATTCAGAAGCTCAAGGATGTATTTTTCGTGTTAAACAAGGGAATTCTGATCGTTTGCTCAGAGA
>CAZZLE010000259.1:0-3778 GCA_964654595.1 uncultured archaeon
CATCCCAGCGCCGGTCGTGGCCCCGTTCGGCATATTTTGCATCCTACTGGAAGGTCCGTGGAGCGCCTTCCAGCCTCAATTCTCCTCATAGGGCAGCCATTATTCTCTCCTTTACCCAATCAACTCCGAGAGATTTTATGAAGTATCCAACCCTCGGTCCATAGGGTTTGCCAAGAATGGCTTTGTAAATTGCCTCAAAAGTCTTCGAGGACTTTATGCCCAGCTCCTTTGACACTTCATAAACTAAGGTATGTATTTCTTCCGGCGTCATTTCGTTCTTCAGCCTTTCTGCATAGGTTCTGAGGAATTTCCTCTCCTCCTCACTGAAATTAACGCAGACCTTTTCCGGTATTTCAAATTTTATTCTCTCTGGAGCATACTTTTCGATCCACCTCTTAGCGTACCTCAGCCTTCTCTCCACATCCTTTCTTGTTATCTCGTCAACCCTGTATCCTGTTCTGTCTATTATTTCAAGAACCTTGCCCACTTCCCAGTTTGCAATCTGGCCAACTACAATTAAATGACGGAAGGGGACATCGGAGTAAACAACCTCTCCAACCAGGCTGAGTTCAACACTCCTGTCTTTCTCTTTAAATTTTTCTTCAAACTCCTCTACAAGCTCCAACAACCCGAATCCGGGGTCGAATTCTATATGCCGTTCTGGCTTTACCCTGATGGTTATATACCTCACAATTTCAGGAGGAATCACTTCCACCATTTCTCTGACGGGAATTACAATTCCCTTCGAGCTTTTCATGGCACCCTTTCCTTTAAGATGTATCCACTCATATGGAACGGGGTAGGGAGGATCATAATTAAAGATTTCCCTTGCTATCCTCACTCCCGTGTCGTAGCTCCCCCCTGCAGCTGCATGGTCTTTTCCGAAGGGTTCGCATGTTATCTTCAAAATCTGCCATCTCGCAACCCAGTCAACTCTCCATGTGAGTTTCCCGCCACCTGCATAACTTGCCTTCCCGCTGTAACCACACTCACATTCGTAGTATATCCATTTTTCATCAAAAGACTTCACCTTTGATGAGTTTATCCTTCCGCAGTTTTTGCAGAGGGGCATGAAGGGATACCAGTCCTCCTCAAGCTCCCTTCCCGTTACCTCTGCTATAATTCTTGCAATTTCATCTTTTTTATTTAGAGCAATTCTCGTGTTTTCCTCGTAAAGACCTTCACTGTACATCTGATACGCTCTATAAACCTCCACAGGAATGCCAAGGATTTCAAGAGATTCAAGGAATGGCTGGAGGAAGTGTTCGGAATACGAATTATGACATCCCTCCGGATCAGGGATATTGCAGAGAGGCATCCCTACATAACTCTCATATTCTTCAGGTAAAAAGGGATATCTCCTTCTCAGAGGGTCAAAATCATCTGCAATGTACAGTATTTTTGCTTCTCCACCTGCATCAACGAGGGCTCTCCTGATGACATCTGCCGTAACCATCTCCCTCAAATTACCGAGATGAATGTGTCCTGAAGGCGAGATGCCGGTGGCTATTCTGTGATAACTGGATTTTCTTAATAAATCCGCTGCAATCACATCAGCCCAGTGCATCGCTCAAGCTGTTGTGTTGCTGTTTTTAAAGTTGCCTTATTGAGGAAAAAGGTTTAAATAAAAAGCATATTAAATCTTAGCGTTGAGGTGACATTAATGAGATTCTTTGTAATCGGGTTCGGTCAGGCTGGGGGAAAGATACTGGATATGTTCATCGAAAATGAAAAGATGAGAGGATCAAACATCAGGATGAGATGGCTTGCCATAAATTCTGCAAGAACCGACCTGATGGGTTTGAAACATGTACCCGTTCAGGATCGCATTCTTATCGGTCAGACTATTGTTAAGGGGCATGGGGTCGGGACTGACAACAAGCTGGGTGCAAAGGTTGCTCAGGAGGACATCGAAACGATTTTGAACGCAATTGATGAGAGAGGAACGCACGACATGGATGCATTTCTGATTATCGCAGGTCTCGGTGGAGGAACGGGGAGTGGTGGTGCGCCTGTCCTCGCAAAATACCTTTCCGAGATGTATTCGGAACCCGTTTATGCTGTTGGAATTCTTCCCGCACCAGAAGAGGGAAAACTTTACTCCCTCAATGCTGCAAGAAGTATGATTTCAATGCTGAAGTACGTTGACAACCTGATTCTTGTAGATAACGGAGCATGGAAGTTCGAGGGTACGAGCCTTAAAGAATCATTTGCGAAAATTAACGAGGAAGTTGTCAGAAGGCTTGCTTTGCTGGCAAGAGCGGGCGAGCCAATTGAAGAAGATGTTGTTGGAGAAATGGTTGTGGACAGCAGTGAAGTTGTGAATACCCTCCGCGGTGGAGGGATTGCATCAATTGGCTATGCAACGACGCTTGCTGAATCAAGTGAGAAAAAGAGGAAGGGTCTCAGACTCTTTGGCAAGAAGGAAGAAAAGGAAGAACTTGAGGCTCTGGAGAACGATAAACCCATGAAGATCGCCACACTTGTGAGGAGAGCGGCACTTGGAAGGTTAACTGTGCCTTGCAACATTCACAGTGCGGAAAGGGCTCTCATCCTCGTGGCAGGTCCACCCGAGCATCTTGACAGAAAGGGGCTTGAGAAGGCCAAGATCTGGGTTGAAGAGCAGATTGCGGGCGTGGAAGTGAGAGCTGGAGACTATCCAACAAGGAGAACCAAATACGTTGCAGCTCTGGTGGTGCTTGCGAACGTTACGGACATTCCGAGAGTTAAAGAGCTTCAAAGACTTGCAGCAGAGGCGAAGGAGGAGGCAGAAGAGGCTGAAAAAATGAGAATGGCAAAAACACTGGAGTTATTCGATGAAGACATAGAGCCGCTGATCTGATGAGGTTTGTTGTTGCGTTAACCGGAGCATCAGGGCAGATACTTGGAATAAAGCTCATTGAGAAACTGGTTGAGCTTGGAGCTGAAGTTTATGCAGTGGCATCTGCTGCTGCTAAAATAACCCTGAAGATTGAAACTGACTATGATGAAGGTTATGTAAGGGAGATTGCCACCAAGTACTACGATGAAGATGAGATATCTGCACCATTCGCCAGCGGAAGCTTCAGGCATGAAGGAATGGCCATCGTACCATGCAGCATCAGAACGGCTTCGTCCATAGCTTACGGTATTACTGACAATTTGATAACAAGGGCGGCTGACGTTACACTGAAAGAAAAAAGAAGACTTGTTGTTGCTGTTAGAGAAGCCCCGCTTCACACAGGACATCTGAGAGCACTTACAAGGCTTTCTGAGATGGGGGCGGTGGTTTTTCCACCTGTTCTCTCCTTCTACACCAAGCCGAAGAGTTTGGATGATCTTGTAAACCATACAGTTTCACGAATCATCGAGCTTCTCGGCGTTGAGGTGGATTACAGCAGGTGGGAATAAAAGAAAAAATTTTTATTTGAAGAACATTAGGGGGTGCATGGCAGTTATTGTGGGTGCTGCAAGAACTCCTGTGGGCAGATTTGGTGGCAGTTTGAAGGATTTGGCGGCTTATGAACTTGGAAGCATTGCAATTAGAGGATTGCTGAAAAAACTTGGGGTTGCTCCAAAGCCCGTTCCAGAATCAATCGAGTTTTATCCTGAAAAACTGGAGAAGGGCAGGATTGAACTTGAATCCGCATACAACTACGACGGAGTTGAGCTGGAAATAGACGAGGTTGTTATGGGAAACGTTCTGCAGGCTGCGCAGGGGCAGAATCCAGCGAGGCAGGCTGCAATTCTTGCAGGAATTCCGAAGGAGATTCCGGCTTACACCGTCAACAAGGTCTGT
>CAZZLE010000260.1:0-2977 GCA_964654595.1 uncultured archaeon
ATTTTCCTGTTGTCTGAAACAACGAATTTTCCAAGAAGTGATGCAGATGCATCGTCAAAGGCACCGGTGTAGCTTATACCTGCTTCAATTGAGAATCTCGCATTTGACCTGAGAATGTCGAATGCATTGAGTTCCTCACCCCTCATTTTTTTGACCGCACAAATAAGAGCGTTCACAAAAGCACTGCTGCTTCCAAGTCCACTACCGCTTGGAATCTCTGACTCCACAAAGACCTCAGCCATGATACCCATGGAGAGAAGAATCCTCTGAGCAACAATGCTTTTTCTCTCAGTTCCATTTACAATCACCCTTATCTCCTCAGACGGTTTCAGTTTTACAGCGGTCATCATCTCTATTCCAAAAGCTGAACCTATTCCGGTTGGCAGGGCATTTAAAACCGTTCCTGCAGCGTAGGCTTTTGCTTTCATCCGACCACTTCTTCAAAAGCAGAGAACAGAGCTATTCTCTCCCTAACCAGCAAAGGTAGCTTCTCTATCCCCGCAATTTCGAGTTCTTCGTTCGTTATTCCGTAGTGTCTCAAAACAGCATCTAAGTCATATTCCGGCCTGAATTCCATTTCCTCAAAATCCTTAACCTTCTCCTCATCAAGGATTACAGCAGCCACCCTGTTGACCCCCTTTCCAACACTCAGCTTTAAAGCATCCTTTATCTGCCTTGTTGCAGCATAGTGGAGCAGTATTTCTATTGGGAGAGATCTGGAAATCCTCCTTCCTGATTGCCAGTTCTTTACAGCCTTTTTTGCCGCAAATTCGACAACTTCAAGGGAGACCACATACTTTGAGTTGATAAATGCAGCATACTCGCTTCTGAAATTTGACGGATCTTCAACGTTAATTTCTCCGAAGGTAATCCTCATAAAACTCTCATTACCGATTCCATTTTTATACCTTTGTCCGTTATCTCATATCTGAGAATTGCCTTCGGAACGAGAATTCCCTTAAACTTTACGATTTTCAACCTTCTCTGGACTTCGTTCTCAACTTCCCTCAGCGTGAGCTCGATGACACCATCAGAGTAGTGTTTAACGGTGGTCTCTGTTCTCGAATCGAACATACCCTTAGTAACAAGGAGCATTACAACTGACTGTTTACTCTTTGCGTAATGGGAGAAAATGTCAATCAGAGATATGACATCCTCCAGCGGATAGTTGACAAGGAAGTACGTGAGATTGTTGACTACCACCCTTTCAAACTCCTCATTACTCAGTATTGTTTTAATCCCTCCGATTGGGTCATAAATGGTTCTTTTGAGGTACTCTTTTGCATCCTTCTCTACATCCTCACTTAAAGCTGAAGTGTTCAGACTCAGAAGTGTTATGTTCTCCCAGACCGCTTCATCAAGGTTGAAGTAAGTATTGATGTATTCTTTAACCTCCTTACTGCTATCGTCAGTGGACAGATAGAAGACGTTCTCTCCATGCATCGCTCCCTCAACAGTGAAGTGGAACGAAAGCAGGTCTGCTCCTGCTCCAGGCTCCTCGAAAACAGAAACAACACTGCCTGCTGGTATCCCTCCACCGAGCTGTGTGTCGAGAGGTAGTATTCCTGTCTTTACGAACCTCATTGCAAAACATTCAACCGCTTAATATTTAACTTTTCCCTAAAGTTTGCTCACCAGCTTGTAATGTCCGTGCTTTGGTGTGTAAACTTCTCCATGCAGTTTTAGTTTGGAGAGAATTTCCTTTGCTTTCGTCCTGTCTATTCCTTCCTTCTCAGCTTCTTCCAGTATTACTTCTTCAGGAACTCCCTTCTCGTAGTCTTTCTCGAGGTCATCGATTATTTTCTTCATAACAATAATTCTGTCCCTCTGCGTTTTGGAAGTGCCGGAATATGCAAGATCAATATCCATCTCACCCGTTTCAGGGTCTACTGCGATCTCCCTGAGACTCTTCATCATGATTTCAATGACCCTCTCAACGTCTTCTCGTTCAACCCTGTCACTCAACCTGACTCTTGCAGAAGCTTCAGCAAGTCTGATGATACTTTCAAGCTGTCTTGCAGTTATCGGGACTGGCGAGTTTTCCTTCGCTCTTGCTCTGAGAGAGAGATAGAACTCCTTTATTTTCTCCTTGGCCCCATCTGTTAAAACTGGATAAACAGTCTTTCTGGCGTAGGCTATGTACTTCCTTAAAAGATCAGGATCGATTTCTGGGACTATTTTCCCCGATCTCTGTTTTATGTACTCCTCATCATACTCTGATGCAGTATTTTTGGCTCTCTCGGCAATCTCTCCAAGCTGGTGGGTGTAGAGGATGTGATCGACAAGCCTTTTGTCTTTCTCCTCATCCGGCTCATCCTTCATAACAAAGATGAGGTCAAATCTTGAGAGGAGCGTTGGTGACATCTCTATTTGCTCGGGGATGGGTGTGAACCTTTCAAACCTTCCGTACTTGGGATTGGCAGCACCAAGTAAGGCACACCTTGCCCTCAAAATTGCATTGATTCCCGCTTTTGCAACGCTGATGGTTTGCTGTTCCAAAGCTTCATGAAGTGCGGAAGTGTCCTCCTTTCTCATTTTGTCTATTTCATCAACCAGTGCTATGCCCTTATCTGCAAGAACAAGTGCCCCCGCTTCGAGAGTCCATCTCCCGTCAACCTCATCTCTGACTGCTGTTGCAGTTAAGCCTGCTGTTGTCGTACCTTTTCCTGTTGTGTAAACACTTCTCGGAGCTATTCTGTGTACGTATCTCAGGAGCTGTGATTTTGCCACACCCGGATCGCCGACAAGAAGGATGTGAATATCACCCCTGATTTCAGTCCCATCAGGAAGCTTTTTTGGAACACCACCGAAAAGCTGCAGGGCTATGGCAAGCTTGACATCCTCATGACCGTAAATTGATGGAGCTATTGATTTGACTATTTTTTCGTAAATGTTATCGCTTGCAGCGAGCTGAATTATCAGTTCTTTGTCCTTCTCAGTTATTTCAAACTCCTCATACTCCTGCTGAAGAATCTCA
>CAZZLE010000261.1:0-3124 GCA_964654595.1 uncultured archaeon
TTAGCTTCAAGAATTGCCTCTATTTCGTTCTTTGCCATCTCGATTCCGAGCGTTGTGATTCTGTTGATAACAACACCGAGGATCTTGTTTCCAAGTCTTTCTGCCACTATCTTCGATTTCAAACCGTAGGATATCAAGCCACTCTCAGGAATCACCTCAACTATCTCAACATGAACTTTAGCTAATGCCTCCATTTCGTTCTTCGCCATCTCGATTCCGAGCGTTGTGATTCTGTTGATAACAACACCGAGGATCTTGGTTCCAAGTCTTTCTGCAACTATCTTCGTTTTCAAACCGTCAGTTATCGAGGAAATCTCAGGATTCACGACAAGGAGCAATTCCTGGGCTGCGGCTATTGCTATAATTGCACTTCTCTCAAGACCTGCCGGAGCGTCGAGAAGCAGTATGTCTGTATTCTCCATAATCTGCGTGAGAACATCCTCAAGCCTTTCCGGGTTTGCCTTTCTCAGCCCCTCAAGGCTTACACCTGCAGGTACAACCTTCACGCCGCCCGGGCCAACATATATGGCCTCATCAATTCTTGCCTCTCCGGCCAGCACGTTCTGCAATGTGATGGGCAAACCTTCCATTCCAAGAATGAGCTCCAGATTTGCCATGGCTATATCAGCATCAACTATTGTAACGTCATGGCCAAGTCGAGCGAGAGCTACACCGAGATTTGCTGTTATCATTGTTTTTCCAGTTCCCCCCTTCCCCGATGCGATTGTTATTGTCCTGACCATGCTACTACCTCCGTCCTAATACTCATTATGACATAATATCTATTTAAATGTTTTGTGATTGTAGTTAGAAAGCTGGAATTTCGTTAGAAAAGGCGAAAACTTTATATACTATGTAACTAACATAAAGTTAGTAACTGATATTAAGAGTTAGGGAGTTAGTGTTGAACATGCATAGAGGTGATCGGATGAAAATTGATGCAGAGACGATAATGGATATCCTCGGAAACGAGAGCAGGAGAAAGATACTGGAGCTTCTCTCGAGAAAACCGTGCTACGTCAGTGAGATTTCGTACTATCTTGGCATGGCACCCAAAGCCGTGCTCGAGCACCTTGACAAGCTTGTTAAAGCAGGGGTGGTGGCAAGCTTCGAGGAGGGGAGAAGGAGATATTACTACATTCCGAGAAATATCCGCCTTGAGGTGGTGATTTCCCCTCACAAGTTCGATGCTGAAATCAGAGATGGTGAAACCTACGATTTGCAGTCTCTGATAAAAGAAATTCGGAATGAGTTCAGCATGATGGAGAGACTGAGAGCTGAATCAATTTCAGAGATTTACAAAGCTTTGAGGGTTGCTGAAGATTTGCAGAAGACGTTTTCAAGGATGCAGAGCTACCTTTCAATGAGATTCAACCAGTTTGTAGAGAGAATGCTGAATGAAATTGAAAGAGTGGTAAGCGATGATCTTGAAAGACTTGTATTGCTCGGCCTTGCAAAGGGTTTGAAAACATCAGCAGAGATCGCAGAAACCTTCAGACTCCCGTACAGGGAGGTTGAGAGGGCGCTTGATTCCCTTAACAGGAGAGGGCTGGTTGAGAGGAGAGAAACAGATGGAGAAGTTGTTTGGATAATAAAGTGATGGGGAGGTGGTAAAAATGAAAGAGGATAGGGAAATAACCTTACGGGTTGCGGAAGCATATTACCGTGATGTTGGCAGAGGTGTTGCGAGGATTGATCCGGAGGTGATGGAAAAGTTTGGACTTCAGAGCGGTGATATTATCGAAATCATTGGCAAGAACACCGTTCCAGCAATTGTCTGGCCAAGCTATCCAGAGGACAGGGGTACAGGGGTAATAAGAATTGACGGTAGCATAAGGAGCAATGCGGGTGTTGGTATTGATGACAGAGTCAGAATAAGGAGAGTCACCGCAAAGCCAGCAGAAAGGGTCACCCTCGCTCCAACAGAACCTGTAAGGCTTATGGGCGGAGAGACATACCTGCTCAGGCTTCTGGAGGGGAGGCCGGTTATCAAGGGGCAGAAAATCAGGGTTGAGGTGTTCGGTCACACTCTAACGTTTGTGATAACCGCTACCAAACCCTCGGGTGTGGTTGTGGTAACGAGAAACACCGCAATAGAGCTGAAGGAAAAACCGGCTGAAGAGGTAAAGAGAACGGTTCCAAATGTTACTTATGAGGACATCGGAGGGCTCAAGAGGGAACTCAGACTTGTCAGGGAGATGATAGAACTTCCATTGAAACACCCTGAACTCTTCCAGAGGCTTGGAATTGATCCACCGAAAGGTGTTCTGCTCTACGGCCCTCCGGGAACAGGAAAAACGCTAATTGCTAAGGCTGTTGCAAACGAAGTTGATGCACACTTCATTTCCATCAGCGGGCCAGAAATCATGAGCAAGTACTACGGAGAGTCAGAGCAGAGGCTCAGGGAGATTTTCGAGGAGGCAAAGGAAAATGCACCTTCAATAATATTCATAGATGAGATTGACTCCATTGCACCCAAGAGAGAAGAGGTGACGGGAGAGGTTGAAAGAAGGGTTGTTGCACAGCTTCTGGCATTGATGGATGGGCTTGAGGCAAGAGGGGAGGTTATAGTCATTGCAGCCACCAACAGGCCTGATGCGATTGATCCGGCATTAAGAAGGCCCGGAAGATTTGACAGGGAGATCGAGATTGGTGTGCCGGATAAAGAGGGGAGAAAGGAGATACTTGAGATACACACCAGAAAGATGCCTCTTGCTGAGGACGTCGACCTTGAAGAACTTGCCGAGCTTACCAACGGTTTCGTTGGTGCTGATTTGGAGGCACTGTGCAAGGAGGCTGCAATGCATGCATTGAGGAGAGTTCTGCCCGAAATAGATATAGAATCCGAGGAAATACCCAACGAGATTATTGAGAACCTGAAGGTGACAAGAGAAGACTTCCTGGAGGCATTGAAGAACATTGAACCATCCGCCATGAGAGAGGTGCTGGTGGAAGTTCCAGATGTCAGGTGGGAGGACGTTGGCGGATTGGAGCATGCAAAGCAGGAGCTCATGGAGGCTGTAGAATGGCCGCTGAAGTATCCCGAAGTGTTCAAGATAGCAAACATCAGACCACCAAAAGGGATACTGATCTTCGGTCCCCCGGGAACAGGAAAAACTCTGCT
>CAZZLE010000262.1:0-4268 GCA_964654595.1 uncultured archaeon
GGCATCGAAGAGGCTGTGAGAGCAGTGGGTGGCGCTGTTGAAGAGGGAAGAGTCGTTGTGGGGGCAGGTGCGCCGGAGATGGAAGTAAGCCTCAAGATCAGAGAGCTGGCACCATCACTTGGCGGCAGAGAGCATGTTGCAGTTGAAGCGTTTGCGCCAGCACTTGAAATTATACCGAGAACACTGGCGGAGAACGCTGGAATTGACCCAATCGATGTTCTGGTTGAACTTAAGGCAGCACACGAGAAGGGAGAGAAGTATGCCGGAGTGGACGTTGACAGCGGTAAGGTCGTGGACATGAAAGAGAGAGGAGTCTTCGAACCGCTTAGAGTCAAGACTCAGGCAATTGGTTCAGCAACAGAAGTTGCGGTAATGATCCTCAGAATCGACGATGTTATTGCTGCCAAGGGTCTTGAGAAGGAAAAGGGTAAAGGTAAAGGCGGAGAAGAGTCCGAAATGCCTGAATTCTAACTTAATTTAATTTTTCGTTTTTTCTGCAGCACATCAAAGAGATAACATTATTTACCCTTCTGACTTCTGTCTCCCCATGAAGCTCGTCACCTGCGGTCTTCCGTATGCGAACGGCAAAGCTCATGTTGGACATCTCAGAACCTACGTTCCTGCTGACGTTTATGTCAGATATCTCCGAATGGCTGGAGAGGAAGTTGTTTTTGTTTGCGGGAGTGACTGTCACGGAACTCCAATTGTTGTAAATGCAGAGCAGCAGGGTCTGACACCAAAACAGCTTGTGGATACTTACCATGAGCACTTCATAAAAATTTTTGAAGCACTCAACATAAAATTCGACTTTTACGGAAGAACTGATAGCGAATATCATCACCACCGCACGACTGAAATTGTGAATAAGCTCATAGAGAAGGGATATGTCTATCCGAAAGAAATTCAGCTCGCTTACTGCCCGAAATGCCAGCGCTTTCTTCCGGACAGGTATGTTGAGGGTATCTGCCCCTACTGCGGTGCCGTTGCAAGAGGGGATGAGTGCGATCAGGGTTGCGGGAGATACCTTGAGCCGGGAGAGATTAAGGAACCGAGATGCAAGATTTGCGGCAGCAAAGCTGAGTTCAGGAGCCAGAAGCACTACTTTTTCAGGCTGACCGAGTTCAGAGAGTTTCTGGAAGAGTATCTCGAAAATCTGAAGGGAACCGAGAACGCTTTAAATTATGCCAGGAACTGGGTTAAAAACCTGAAGGACTGGTGCATAACTCGAAACCTTGAATGGGGAGTGAAGTTTCCGGGTGAGGAGAACCTGGTCGTTTACGTGTGGGTTGATGCACCGATAGGCTACATCAGTTTTACAGAGAGAGCATGCGAGGCTAAGGGTTGCGACTGGAAGAAGATCTGGGTTGACGGTGAGGCTGAAATAATCCACTTCATCGGACTTGATATAGTATATCACCACTGCATTTTCTGGCCTGCTATGCTGAAAGGAGCCGATTACGCTCTACCCTCATCAATAGTTGCGAGCGGAATGGTTAAGGTTGAGGGCAAAACGTTCTCCAAGTCAAGAGGTTACGTTGTCTGGGTTGAGGATGATTACCTCAAGTCCGGTCTGAACCCTGATTACCTGAGGTATTACATCGTCAACTATACAAGCCACCAGAAGGACCTCAACTTCTCCTGGGAGGTTTTCAGGGAGAAGGTGAACAACGAGGTCATTGCAACTCTCGGTAACTTTCTCTACAGGGTTCTTTTGTTTGCCTGGAAGAATTTCGGGGAGGTCAGGATGGAAGGTATTGATGAGGAGATTTTGCAGAAAATCAGGGATACTGAGCAAAAGATTCTCTCAGCCCTTGAAGAGTGGGAGTTCAAGGTGGTTAGCGATGCTTTCATGGAGCTTGCAACTTATGGAAACGTTTACTTCCAGAACGCAAAGCCCTGGGAGCTAATAAAGACAGATAAGGAGGCTGCAAGAAGAGCTGTGGCATCATGCCTGCAGCTTGCCAAGGCTCTGATAATCTTTGCCTACCCGGTAATGCCATCAAGCATGGAGAAAATGGCAAGGGCTATCTGCCTAAACCTTGAGAATGCCAGGCTGAGCGATGCGTATGCAGTTGATGATACTGTAAGGCTCAGCAAACCTGAGGTTCCGTTCACAAAAATCGAGGACGAAACAATTGAAAGGCTTCAGAAGATAATGGAGAAGAGGTTTAAAGGGGAGGAAAAAACTGAGGAAAAGAATGAAATAAGCATTGAGTACTTTCAGAAGCTCGACATTCGCATCGGCAGAGTTTTGAAGGCTGAGAAGATAAAGAAAAGCAAGAAGCTGTTGAAGCTGACAGTCGACATCGGTGGTGAGCAGAGACAAATCGTGTCCGGAATTGCTGAAGATTACACTCCAGAGGAACTTGAGGGCAAACTTGTGGTTGTGCTCGTTAACCTGAAGCCTGCAAGGTTCATGGGTGAGGAGAGCAGAGGAATGATTCTTGCAGCTGATAAAAACGGTAATGCGGTGCTGCTGGTTCCGGAGAAAGATGTGGAACCGGGAACAAGAGTTTGCTGAATTTTCAAAAAAATTTAAAATCACTTGTACTGGTGAGTTCCGGGCTTCACGGGGATCTGAAAAGCGTTCTCAACTATCCTTGCCCACTCTTCTGCATTTCTGTAGGGGCAGCCCGGTTCTCTCAGCATGCATGAGCTGAGATATATTGCCTCAGGTCTAACTTCAGACAGTTTCATCGCCATTCCGATGTTAGGAATTAGTGTGTTTCCCGGACATTCGCATTTAACGAAGGACATCACTCTAACAGGTTCTTCAAAATTCCCATCTCCAAGCGCAGCAGCCTTAAGACACCGCCACTCTCCAGGGCAGCCGTAGGTTGTATCCATGTACCTTCCACATCCAACAATAAAAATGTCCTTCATGATAGTTTTTAGCTATCCATGTTGAAAAATTTTTCTGTTCTATTCTTTTATACCTGCCAGATACTTCGCTATTTTCTTCTTCTCTTCGAAGTCGTAGCTCCTCCAGATCGCTATCTCTTCCATGACCGGCGAACCTCCTCCATGCACTCCAGCTACTGCCATAACACCTCCGAGTGAGGAGCAGAGGATGTTTGATATTCCGAAAAGGCAGCGGTATACGTGTTCTGCCGGAACATCTGCCTTTCTCCTGATGTACTTCTCAATGTAGGGTCTCGTTTCAGGATTCAGAAAGTCCTCGGCGAATGGCAGTGCAGCCGGCAGTCCGCCAGAGAGTTCGGCAAGTATCTCAAGCTCCCTGTAATAGTTCAGACCCGCATGTCTCCTTCCAACATTAGCGTAAACTTCGTTGGGGATAAATGTTCCAGCTGGCGTTTTCTGACCGTGGACTGCTGAGGCTATTCCGGCTGCAAACACAAGCTCAGCCGTGGCGGCGAGCTCGACCAGTTTCTCCCTTATGTTGTGCCTCTCATAAACACCGTTGTATTCAGCAATTAAAGCTCCAAAGCCCAGTATGACATCCGTGGTTGCGGGTTTGCAGCCGGTGTAGCTGTGCCGGTGGAAGAGGGCGAAGAGGTGAGCTGCAAGTGTGGCATACCTGTTCTCTCCGCATATAAAAACACGATCCCAGGGCACAAAGACGTCGTCGAATATTATCATGTTCTCGTCGTCACCAATCTCCCCCTGAGGCATTTCCAGGCCTTCTGGAGCTCTTATCTTTGAAGTTCTGGAAATAATCTTGACCCCCTCCGCATCTGCAGGAATGGCAAAGGCAACGCTGTAGTCCCTGTCATTTTCAGTCATAGCCCTCGTGGGCACGACTATTATCTCATCTGCAACAGCAGCCATTGTTATGCAGTTCTTTGCACCTCTTACGATTATCCCATCACTCCTTTTTTCCACCACTCTGACGTACATGTCCGGGTCATCCTGCTGATGCGGTCTTTTGCTTCTGTCCCCCTTCACATCAGTCTGGGCGCATGCAGCAACCAGGTCTCTCTCCTGAAACTCCTTCAGGTACTCCAAAAACCTTCTGTGGTAATCCGTGCCGTGCTCCATGTCGGCTGCAAAAGTTGCAACTGACAGACCATTTACTGCATCACATCCCATACAGCGCTGTATGCAACCACCGGCAAGCTGACACAGCTTTCTGGTCATCTCCTGCTTCTTCATCAGATCCTCAGCAGACTGGTTTATGTGTGTAAACCTGTTGATTTTCTTCCCGCTGAGATGTGATGTTGTGACAAGCAGGTCCTTGAACCGCTCATCTTCTACGAGGTCAAAGGTTTTGGAGATCACGTTTATTCCCCCGCTCAATTCCGTCGAGT
>CAZZLE010000263.1:0-3881 GCA_964654595.1 uncultured archaeon
GCGATTACGGGAGACCTCACGACGGAGAGGAGTTTGAGATCCGCTGAAAGGGTTGCGGAAAAGGGGAAAGCTGGTAGTGGGAATATGGAACTCCTACCCCTACGCCATGCAGCCAATTTGCGGCTAGAGGGGTCGCGGAACGGGGGTCCCAGGGGAATTCAAGAAGTGCCTTGAAGGCTCGGACATCGGGGTGATTACGGGAGCCCTCACGTCGGAGAGGATTTTGAGATTCGCTGAAAGGCTTGCGGAAAAGGTGATAGCTGTTAGAGGGAACATGGACCACCTACCCCTTCCCCATTCAGCCAAATTCAGGGTTGAGGGATATCTTATTGGTGTTGTTCATGGACATCAGGTTTATCCGAGAGGTAACAGAGAACAGCTTGAAGATATTGCAGTCGAGATGGATGTTGATGTGCTCATTTCAGGTCACACCCATCTTCCTGACATTTATTTCGGAAAAAAGATTTTGCTGAATCCCGGATCGATGACTGGCGTTTGGGGTGGAGGGGCATTTTCAACAAAACCGTCTTTCATCATCTTGGAGGTTGAGGGAGAAAAGATAGGGGGTACACTTTACAGGCTCGACAAAGAAGTTGTGGGCGAGAAGTTTTTGGTAAAAGAGATAAACCGTTTAGCAGACAAAAAAGTGGCCGATGATGACTGATGGGCGATCTGAGAAATGATGAAAAGGGAGAGTCTGAGGCTATTCTAAAATGTTGTAGAGCGTATCTCTCTGCTTTGGAATTCTTCCCGCCATCTTTATCAGATCTCTCAGCTCATCTGGTAGCATGAATTCGCCGGAGGTTGCTCCTGCAGATTTTGAAATGTTCTCCTCCATGAGGGTTCCACCCAGATCATTCGCACCTACATGAAGTGCTGCCTGTGCCAGTTTCTGCCCCATCTTTACCCATGATGCCTGTATGTTTATGATCTCGGGATAGAGGATAATCCTGGCAATGGCAATCATCAGAAGGTCTTCAAACCCCGAACTACCTTTTGAATACTTTCCAAGCTCGTTGTTTTTGGACATGAAAGGCAGGGGGATGAGTTCCGTAATCCCTCCCGTTTCCTGCTGTATTCTTTTAATCAGTAAAAGGTGGTTTATTCTGTGCTCCCAGGTGTCGATGTGGCCGTACATTATCGTTGCCGTTGTTGGTATACCCAGTCTGTGAGCTGTTTTAATAACCTCGACCCACTCCGCAGTTTTGAGCTTCTTCGGGCAGATTAAGGACCTTATCTTATCATCAAGAATCTCCGCAGCTGTGCCTGGCATAGAGCCAAGACCCTCTTTTTTAAGCTCTTTCAGAACGTCTTCCACAGCCATTCTGCTGTTCCTTGCTGCATGCACGACTTCCATGGGTGAAAAGGCGTGAATGTGTATTTTTTTATCAACATCTCTCACAGCCTGAAGAATTGAAATGTAAAGGTCAATATCAGCATCTGGCAGCAATCCACCCTGTATGCATACCTCTGTGCAGCCGAAATCAACAGCCTCCTCAACCTTTTGCTTGATTTCCTCAATGCTGAGCAGGTAATTTTTTCTGTTGCGGAATGAGCAGAATTTGCAGTCGTTGATGCATATGTCTGTGAAGTTTATGTTTCTGTTAACAACAAACGTTACAGTATCCCCAACCAGTTCCCTTCTTAACTCGTCAGCAATTCTGAAAGTTTCGTAGGGATTCCTCAACAGGTCATCAAGGGCGAGCATAACCATCAGCGTCCGTATACTTTTCAATCAACTCCCCCATGGTTTCAGCATACCATTTAAGCTTTACGAATTTTGGATAGATGGGCAGCCTTTCTTTAAGTATAAACTCTCCACGGAGAGCTTTTTGGAGTTTTTCAGGTTCAGGCCACGGCGCCTCGGGATTTATGTAGTCGTGGGTGATGCTCGAGATCCCGCCAACATCGTTGGCTCCAGCCTTTATGAAGGGGTATATGTCCTCAACCAGATTCGGCGGAATCTGGATGGCAACATCTTCGGGCAGTATAGTTCTTGCAGCCTTTACGGCATCCAGCATTTCCTCAGCAGTTGGTGGAGAATGATTCTCCATTGGTGTCCCCTTCTTTGGCTTAAAGTTCTGGATGATTACCTCCTGAATGTGCCCGTAGTTTTCGTGAATGTCCGCAATAACCTCAAGGGAATAAAGCCTGTCATCCCTCCTTTCTCCTATTCCAACAAGTATTCCAGTCGTAAACGGAATTTGAAGCTTCCCAGCATCTTTAATCATCTTTATCCTAACTTCCGGCTTCTTTCCTGGGCTGCAGGTGTGACACTCAAGTTCCACAGCCTGCTCAAGCATTAACCCCATGCTCGCGTTGTAAGGCTTTAGCTTCCGCATTTCATCCCTGCTGAGAACTCCAGCGTTCGTGTGGGGTAAGAAGCCCATTTCGAGGGCAAGTCTGTTCATTTCAAGTATGTAGTCAATCATGCTTTTGAAACCCATTTCAAGAAGCATTTTTCTGAATTCAGGGTAGACTTCATCCGGCCTCTCGCCGAATGTAAATAGAGCTTCCTTAACTTTTTCCTTGGCCTGAGATAAAACATTTTTTACTTCTTCTGCACTCATTATGTTTACTTTCTCGCTTCTAAATCCGCAATAGTGGCAGCGATTTCTGCAGTTTCTGGTCAGGGGTATGAAAACGTTCTTGGAGTATGTTACGATTCCCACAATTAGGAAGTAAAGCAGGGGTTAAAAAAAGTTTAGATGTGTGTTTTTATTTCGTGCAAAAGCTGTGCGGGAGTCTTTACTGGATAATTTATCTTTTCAAGAATTTCCTCAATGTTCCTGCCCTTTATGATCAATCCCTTCAATCTTTCAAGCAAAGCATCTCTGTTTGCAGGAAAATCCAGACCCTTGATTCTTGCAAGCACATGCACAGCCCAGTCAACGTCAAGTACCTCCAGCTCATCGTGTTTTATCTCTACCTCTTCTGTTTCAAATTTCCCCTCCTCTTTAAGCTTTCTGTAAGCGAGTTTTGCAATTCCTCCCGCAATATGTTCCCTCGGCCTATCTTCAAGCTCTCCTTCGAGATATCTCTTAACTTCCTCCTCATCTGCAGTTGCGATGCTTCTTGCAGTTTGCTCCGTTATCCCGAGTTCCCTTGCAATCTCTCCGTAAGTTTTCATTGCCTCATTTTTCAGCACAATAACATAAGCCGCTTCTGCAAGGCTTGGCAGCCAGGTGAGGTTTCTGTACTCTATCAATTTCTTCAAACCACCGAGAAGATTTATACTCTCGTAAAACACCTTCTCAGCCATCCTGTCAATATTTCCTCCTTTCGGTCTTGCAATAACTTCAAATCCCATACTCATCACCTCCCGGCCTCAACCCCTTTCCCCCTCTCCTGATGTACTCGCTGAGCGGTGCTATTAGTTCAATTGTTCCTATTTCGGTGATCTCGAAAACCCATACTCTTGAATCGTGAGGGGCAATTCTGCATCCGTCAATCCTTATCGTTCTGAGAACACTGCCAAGAGGAAGACCGTAGAGGTTAACATCCCATCGTGATTCTATCAGCTTCTTGTCAAGAACAATTGTGCCATCAACAATGTGTGCCACAGCCAGTCCCCCAGCAGCTTCTGCACTCTCACTCGCCTGTGCGGATCTTTTCTGCGAGACAAAAATACCGGTCTGGCGATTTTTCTTCATGAAGTTGAAGAACTGCCTTACTATCTGTCTCGCCATCATTTCCTTATGTTCATAAAGACCTGTAATGCTGTCAATTATTGTGTTCGTGACCTTCTTCTCCCTGATCGCGTAGTTCATTGTTTCCATAAGTGCTTTTGGGTTCTCTCTGAGCTCATCGCTTTCACTCGCATCGATAACTACAACATTACTTTCGACCTTGCTGAAGTCGATACCCATTGCTTCGCTTCT
>CAZZLE010000264.1:0-5159 GCA_964654595.1 uncultured archaeon
GTTATTGCCACGGGCCACACAGCCGAGGACATGGTTTCGGTCTACATCAAGAACCTTGCGGGTGGAGCAAAAATTTGGGCGGAAAAACTGATGCCCAGAAATGATCCATTTGATGAGAGGGTTGTTGCAAGGGCAAAACCGCTCTTTGAGATGAGCGAGAAAGAGAACATGCTTTACGTTATTATCGGGAACATTCCTTACACTCATGCTGAATGTCCTCATGCCCCGGAACCGGAATGGAAGGAGATTGTTTATGAAGTTGAGAGAAGAAAACCCGGTTTTGTTAAGAACTTTCTGAGGGGGCTCGTAAGACCTGCAGAGTGGTTTGAAAAGATAAGTTACTGCAAGATTTGCGGTGAGGTTGCAAGCAGCGAGATCTGTGCATTCTGCAGGTTGAAAGAAAGGCTTGAAAGCTGACTATCTCCTGCAGATCTCAACGAAGTTTCTGTAAAGCTCCACGCCGTACTGGGAGTGGTAAACCTCGGGATGCCACTGCACACCGTAGAGAGGTCTTTCTTTGTGTCTCATAGCTTCAATCTTGCAGATTTCAGATTCTGCGAGTCTTTTGAACTCAAAGGGTATTTTTTTCACTTCATCCATGTGGCTTGCCCAGACTGTTATTTCATCTGGAATTCCATTAAAAAGCTCGTCATCCTCAATAATCCTTACTCTGACCTCTGAATAACCTCCCATTTCACCTTTTCCAACCTCACCCCCAAATACTTTTGCCATAAGCTGGTGACCGAGGCAGATTCCTATCATTGGTATATCGAGTTCCCTCAAATACTGCTCGCAGTTTCCCGTCCTTTCGAGTGACGGCCCTCCGCCTATGACAAGTCCGTTCAGATCTCTGAGTTCCTCAACAGGAGTTGTGTTCTCTATTAGCTTTGTTTCAACTCCCAGATCCCTTAAAGTTCTGTGGATCAGGTGGTTGTACTGACCGTAGTTGTAGACAACGTAAATCTTCATGGCTTAAAGTAGGTGAGAGGAAAAATTAACTTTGTGTCCACTGGCATTTGTTGTTTACGCAGCCACAGAACATGCTGTATCTTCCTGCATCAAAACATTCCCTCCATTCGCATGTTGTTATGATTTCCTCTTTAATCCCCGCACAAACCTGTCCGGAGCAACCTGTAACCTTGCAGTCCGTATCACTGCTGCATTCTGCGTAAGTTGACCACCCGCAGAACTCTCCTTCCCATTTAATCTCCTTTATCTCCCTGACTTGTCCGCTGTAGTCTGTGAATGTAACTCTGAATTTCTCATCTGCATCTTTAATCCTAACGGTGCTCATGCAGTTGCACTTGCAGATTTCTCCATTGTTCTCTTTCTCGATTATTCTGTACTCACTTCCGGATTTCTCAACAAGAATCTCATCACTGCAGCAGTTTCTCATAACGTGCACTGTCAGAACACCATCTGCCAGCTCGTAACCCTCTACACCGTATGCTGTTCTTGTGGCTCCACAACCCTCGACAGAGTAGTTCAGCTTTTCCTCTTTCAAATCGCTCTGTATGCAAAGCGGCATGAACAGCACAACCATTAACACCGGAATGTACCGTTTCATGCTCTGAATAGTCCAAAAAATTGATAAACCTAATTTTTTCGGAATAAAAAATAAAATGAATAAATTAAGCCCTCATAGCTTTTATGACCGCATCAACGCTTGCCTCTACCGTTAAAGGTTCTCCACAAACTCTAACTACGGTTTCAGGATCCTTCAGCAGGTTGCCTGTCACAACACAAACAACAACCTCGTCAGGATCAATCATCCCCGCTGCTGAGAGTTTTCTCAACCCGGCAACGCTTGCTGCTGAAGCCGGCTCCACACCAATCCCCTCCTTAGCTGCCAGAAACTTCTGGGCATCAATGATTTCCGCATCGCTCACGATCTCAGCCATTCCACCGGTGTCGTATATGGCCTTCAAGGCCTTCTTTGCACTAACCGGGTTTCCAATTCTGATTGCGGTTGCTATCGTTTCCGGATTCTCCACAGGAACTATGTCCTCTCTGCCCTCCCTGAATGCCCTGTAAATTGGTGCAGCCCCCTCAGCCTGAATTCCGGTCATTTTCGGCATCGAGTCAGTCAGTCCAAGAGCTTTGAGCTCTTTAAATCCTTTGTAAATTGCCGATATGTTTCCCGCATTGCCTACGGGAACCACAATCCTGTCCGGGACTCCAATCTCATCAGCAATCTCATATGCTATCGTTTTCTGCCCCTCAGGTCTGAAGGGGTTGATGGAATTGAGAAGGTATACCGGCTCCCTGCTGCAAACTTCCTTTACAATTCTGAGAGCATCATCAAAATTTCCATCGATGCCGATAACCTTTGCTCCATGCATGAGTGCCTGAGCAACCTTTCCCAAAGCAACCTTACCTGCAGGAAGCAAAACGTATGCTCTCAAACCGGCTTTTGCTGCATACATCGCCATTGAGGCTGAGGTGTTGCCTGTAGAAGCACATGCAACAGCATTTCTGCCGAGCTCTATGGCCTTCGTAACTCCAACAGTCATTCCTCTGTCCTTGAATGAGCCTGAGGGGTTCAATCCTTCATGTTTTACGTAAACCCTCCTCACCCCCACCTCTTTCTCAAGCCTTTCAGCCCTGTAAAGAGGAGTTCCGCCTTCCTTCAGCGTTACGGGATCTGTCTTTACCGGCAGGAGGGGGCGGTACTTCCAGACAGAGATGTTTTTTCCATCAAGCCTGAAATTCAGATCAACAGCATTGAGGTCAATTTCGACCTCTAAAAGCCCCCCGCACTCGCATGTATAGCGGTCATCGCCCCATTCTCTGCCACATTCAATGCATTTGAGAGAGTACATGCAGAAACTAAATCACGCACTTTATAAATCTTCAAAATCACTGCAAGACATGCTTGAAAATGTTAGAGTTGTTGAGGTTGCGGCTTTCTATCCTGGCCCCTTCTGCTGCCAGATTCTGAAAATTCTGGGTGCAGATGTGATAAAGGTTGAGCCTCCGGGTGGAGAACCGGGAAGAATGCTCGATGCAGTTTTTGCCGCAATGAATCACGGCAAGCGGTTTGTGTTCCTCGATCTGAAAACAGAAGACGGGCACGAGAAGTTCATGAAGCTTGCGGAGAGTGCAGATGTACTGGTTGAGGGATTCAGGCCCGGAGTGGCTAAAAAGCTTGGCATTGACTACGAAAGTGTGAGAAAGATTAATGAATCAGTAATTTACTGCTCCATCTCTGCATTTGGCCAGAAAAACAGGCTTTCCCATCTTCCCGCTCATGATTTGAACTGTCTTGGACTGGGAGGAATACTTGAGATCTCGGCTATGGGTAGGGAGATGAGGGATCCGAACCTTCAGCTTGCTGATTTTTCCTCAGCAGTCTATGCGACCATTGCAATTCTTGCCGCCCTGATTGAAAGAGGAAGAACTGGAAAGGGGAGATACATTGATGTAAGCATGTTTCACTCTGCCCTTTATTCTGCTCCGATCCACACTTCGTCAATTCTAAACGGACTGGGGATTCTGCCAGCTTTTTCGAGAAATCCGGCATACGGAATTTACAGGACGAAGGATGGTTTCATTACGCTGGGCATCATTGCGGAGGAGCACTTCTGGAAGCGTTTGTGCCAGGCTTTAAACCTCAAATTCAACTTCTCACTCATGGAAAGCTTTGCGAGGTATGAGGAGGTGAGGAAGGCAATTGCGGAGAAACTCGAGCAGATGAGCTTGAAAGAAGCAATTGAGCTGCTGCAAAATGCCGATGTTCCCGCATTTGAGGTTATCAGCCTGAATGAGTTTGAAAAAATTGAGGAGAGGATTGGAGAGAAGCTTGTGGATGAAGTTGAGTGGGAAGGCAGGAAGATAAGGCTTGTTAAGCCCCCTTTCAGGTGGTAGGATGGATGTGATCGTTGGTGGAGGCAGGTTTGGAGTTGAGGCTGCAAAATTTCTGGAAAAAAAGGGGAGGAGTTATGTTGTTGTTGACAGAAATCCGGATTGTGTTGCTGTTAAGGAGCTAAAACTGCAGAAAGTTGAAAGTGTTGGGGAAGTAAGGGATGGGAGATATTTTATAGAAGGTGGTGTTGAAATTCTTCCATCCCTTCTAAGGCTTGAGCCGGATTACATTTTCCCGACAGCACCCGTTCACGTTGCTGCAGAGGCTGTTAGGGTTAAATTCAATTTGAAACCATGGAATTATGTTCTGGATTGCATAATCGCAAATTTACCCGCCAGAGTTATTGTTTCTGCCGGAAGAGGCAGCGTGGTTGTTAGCTTCAACAGAGATGCGGAGTGCTTGGAGAAGTGCTCAGCACCGGACGTTTGTCCGGTAACGAAACTCAGAAAGCCCTGCCCGATGTATGAACTTGTAAGGTTTGCTTATCCTGAAGCTTTTATCCTGATCAGCAAGCAGCTTGAACCCGGGCTCGGTGCAATAGAGGGAAAGGATTTTGCCGAACTGATGGTTCAGGCGGAAAAAAGTGAAAGGATCGTTGTTGCCACAGCCTGCAAATGTCATGGTGTCATTACCGCTCTCACACGGGAGTGAACTTATCTGCTATCTCCCTGTATTGCTTGGGAAAGCGTGGGGTGAACAAGAGGAATGGTGAAGGCGGATAGCTAACGTTCGCCCCCCTTCCTGCATTTTCAAGCCCCTCTAAGATTCTGTCAGTTTGATTGTAGGGCATGGCAAAGATCATCTCACTCTCCTGAATTGCCCCAAAAACTCTGTCCCCTGCTCCTGGAACAGCAATTGCAAATTCTCCCTTCAGGGCTGGAAACAGTGCCTCTGCACATGAGGCAGTCTTTGCAGTAAGATTGGCTTTCACGCCTCCTCCGAAATAGGTTGCGGCCTGAATGAGCCTCCCTATCTGAGCGGGAGTTCCGAAGATCAGCACAGCCTCAGGTTTCTCTTTCATTTTGGTCATATCTCCGAAAACGAAGCTTCTGTATTTCCCTTCGGGAAGTTTTTGCTCTTCAACCTCGCAGCTTTTATCCTTAACCCACTCCGCACCAACCAGTATCTCCTTCAGGCCACCATCGTACCTCATAACCCCGTAAAGCAGCATTGCCGGAGGGCATGCAAAGTCATCTGCCTCAAGCAGGATTGTTCTGCCTGTGTAGCGTGCAAATGCTATGGCCTGACAGACTGCCATCTTTATTCCATACAAGGATGGCCTGAATGCCTTCTC
>CAZZLE010000265.1:0-9559 GCA_964654595.1 uncultured archaeon
GCTTTCAAGGCTTAAGAAAGCCGGACTGGATTCACTTCCAGGAGGAGGGGCAGAAATTCTTGTCGACAGGGTAAGGAAAAAGATAAGTCCGGTGAAGTGCAGCAGTGATGAATGGATTGAAGTTATGCGAACAGCTCACAAACTTGGAATTCCAACAACCGCCACAATGGTCTTCGGACACATCGAGAGAGATGAAGACATACTGGAGCATCTTTTGAAAATAAGGGAACTTCAGAGCGAGACGGGTGGTTTCACTGCTTTCATTCCCTGGACATTTCATCCAGGAAATACGGAGCTCGATTTTATACCAAAGGCCGGAGCAACCAGGTATCTTAAGGTGCTGGCGATTTCCAGAATTGTTCTGGACAACTTCAGGAACATTCAAGCTTCCTGGCTTTCTCAGGGATTTGAGATTGCCAAACTCTCACTTTTCTTTGGTGCAAATGATTTTGGGGGAACTCTGCTGGAAGAGAGCGTGATAAGAGCAACAGGAAAAGATTTCAGGGCTGCAAGAGTTGAGGAAATTGTAGAAGCAATAAAATCGGTTGGAAGAATTCCGGCAAGGAGGGACACTTACTACAGAATTCTTGAATACTACTGAATGTCTTCAAAGTCAAGTTCCTTTTTTATCTCATCGTAAAAAGCCCTGAGAAAATCGTATCTCTTCCTGGCAATCTTTTTCGCCGTATCTGTGTAAAAGTGATCCTTCAATTTCAGCAGCTTTTCTTCAAAATGTCTTATTGTTTCCTCAATCCCTCTTCCCTTTTCCCCGCTGAAAATGAAAGCCCTTGCAATCCCAACTGCCCCAATCGCATCCAGCTTATCCGCATCGCTCAGTATTTTTGCTTCCAGTGTTCTGGGTTCAGTTTTTCCAGAGAATGAATGGGCTTCAATTGCATGTTTTACAGCCATTATGAACTCCTCCTCAAACCCCTGCTCTCTGAGAATTTTTTCAGCAATTTTTGCAGATTCAAACGCATGATTTTCAGAATTTCTGGCAATGTCATGCAGTTCAGCAGCCTTGAGAACAACTTCAACATTGCCTCCTTCTTTTTCTGCCAGATATTTTGCAATCCTCTTCACCCTTTCAACATGATCCCTCTCATGCGCCATTTGTGCTGTTCTCTGCCTGACCTTATTTCTCTTTTCCACCGATGTTAAAAAATGAAACTGTATGCGAAAAGGTAAAATCATTAAGAGGTCTGATATCGCAAACCAAATAAACAGCCAGAAAAACTCCCCATGTTATGGGTGCTACTATAATTGTTGGCGGATTCTGGGGAGATGAGGGAAAGGGCAAGATTGTCGCTTACGTCGCACACCGCGATAAACCAGTAATAATCGCGAGGGGCGGAGTTGGACCCAACGCAGGTCACACTGTGGAGATTGACGGTCAGAAGTTTGGAGTGAGGATGATTCCGTCCGGATTCGTTTACAGGGATGCAAAACTTCTCATCGGTGCGGGAGTTCTTGTTAATCCTGAAGTATTTCTTAAGGAGGTTGAGCTTCTGAAGGTGGCTGACAGGGCGAGAGTTGACTACAGGTGTGCCATCATTGAGCCGAAGCACATAGAAGCGGACAAGGGCAGCGAGCATCTGAGCAAGAAAATCGGCACCACTGGAACTGGATGCGGACCTGCAAACGTTGACAGAGTTAACAGAATTGCAAGGCAGGCGAAAGATGTTCCCGAGCTCAAGGATTTTCTTGCAGACGTTCCGCTTGAGATTAACCGGGCTATAGAAAGCGGTGATTTTGTTCTGATAGAGGGCAGTCAGGGATTCGGGCTCAGCCTTTACTACGGGACGTATCCTTTTGTGACGTCCAAAGACACCACAGCCTCAGCCATAGCATCAGATGTGGGTGTTGGTCCAACAAGAATTGATGACGTCATAGTTGTCTTTAAGTGCTTCCCGACCAGAGTCGGGGCAGGGCCATTTCCAACTGAAATGCCTCAGGAGGAAGCTGAGAAGCTCGGAATAGTTGAGTACGGCACGGTAACGGGAAGAAGAAGGAGAATAGGCTACTGGGACGGGGAGTTTGCAAGATACTCTGCCATGGTTAACGGTGCCACACAGGTTGCATTAACGGGAGTGGACAAAATTGATAAGGATTGTTACGGTGTTACCGAGTGGGAAAAGCTAACACCAAAGGCGAAGAAGTTCATAGAGCAGGTTGAGGAGGACGTCAGGGTTCCGGTCACACTCATATCCACAGGTCCTGAAACAAAGCAAATAATAGATTTAAGAAAAGAGAAGCTTTGACCCTATTTCTTTAATTTCTCCACCTCTTCTTCTCTAAGGACTCTCCTGAGGATTTTTCCGACAAGGGACTTAGGCAGCTCATCCCTGAATTCGTAGATCCTCGGTACTTTATATGCCGCCAGTCTCTCTCTACAGAAATTGTCCAGGTCTTTCTCTGTAACCTTTCCCCTGTATTCCGGCTTTAGAACGATAAAAGCCTTTACTGTCTCCCCTCTGTACGGATCGGGCACACCGACAACTGCTGCTTCAGCAACTGCAGGATGTTCGTAAAGAACTTCCTCAACCTCTCTTGGATAGATGTTGTAACCTCCAGCAATTATCATTTCCTTCTTTCTGTCAACGATGTAGAAGTATCCGTCCTCATCCATCTTTGCCATGTCGCCTGTGAGAAGCCAGCCGTTAACCAGAACCTTCTTCGTTTCCTCATCCATCTTGTAGTAGCCCTTCATAACCTGAGGACCTTTGATAACAATCTCTCCAACTTCTCCAGCAGGTAAAACTTTTCCTTCATCATCTATTACAACAGCGTAGGTGTCCGGGAAAGGTATGCCTATGCTCCCCTCTTTGTTCAAACCGTAAACCGGATTTCCGAGGGCAACAGGAGAGGTTTCACTCAACCCATACCCTTCAACGAGTTTTCCACCGGTAACTGCTTCGAATTTCCTCTTGATCTCAACAGGGAGTGGAGCAGCACCGCTGATGCAAGCTTTAATAGAGCTCAGATCGTACTTCTTAAGGTCAGGGTGGTTCAGAATTGCAGCATACATCGTCGGAACACCGCAGAAAATTGTGGCTCTGTACTTCTGAATGCTTCCGAGAATCCTCTTTATGTCTCTTGGGTCAGGAATCAGAACTATTGTTGAACCAAGTGCAATGGGAGCGTTCATCGATGTTGTCATGCCAAAGCTGTGGAAGTAGGGCAGAGCACCTATGAATACATCATCAGGTGATCTGTCAATAACCCATTCAAGAGTTTGATAAACATTTGCAACAAGGTTGTAGTGTGTGGACATAACAGCTTTTGGCACTCCGGTTGTACCTCCTGTGTACAAAAACGTGGCTATGTCTTCCTTTGGATTAATACTAGGTCTCTCCTTTGTCGGTGGAGTCTTCAAAACATCCTTCCAGTAAACAACTTTCTCCGACGTCTCAATCTTTACTTTCTCCTTCTTCAGCGGGTAAAGTATGTTCAACGGAAACGGGAGATAATCTTCAATTTTACAGATTACCACCTTCTTTAACCTGCCCTCAGCAAGAAGGTTCTTTATTCTTGGATACACAAACTCCACAAAGAACCCGTATTCCGCCTCGCTGTTCTCCTGAATGTATCTGATCTCCCTCTCCGTGTAAAGTGGATTGCACTGCACAACAGTGGCTCCGGTCTTGAGGATGCCGTAGTATGCAGCGACAAAGTGAGGGGTGTTTGGCAGATCAACAATCACCCTGCTACCCTTTCCAACTCCAAGATTTTTAAGGAATGCTGCAACTCTATCGCTCGTCTCGTCAAGCTCCCTGTAAGAAATCTTTTTTCCAAGAAAAATCAGTGCTGTTTTCTCAGGATACTTCTTTGCCGAATCTTCAAGTATCTGATACAGGGGGACTTCAGGGTAGTCGATGTTCGGTCTCACACCTTCATCGTAGTGTTTGAGCCATATTCTGTTTATTTCCCTTACATCAATTTCCGTTATGCTTTTTCCTTCCACACCAAGCATGATGTTAATTAGCGTCAGACTATTTAAAATTTTTTTAAATTAAAAAACGGATGATTATTATCTACAATTATAATTGAAGTACCAAAATTTAAGAACCGTAAACTTAAATACATTTTTACCATAAATGAGAAGCTAACAGTAAAGTGTAAAACAAAAAACTAAAGCTCAGCCTCGAAGTCTTCTATACTGTATGTGAAATCCTGTCCTCTGATCTTCGTGATCTCTCTGGCGAGAAGCCAGTAGACAATGGCAAGTGCCCTCCTGCCTTTGTTGTTTGTTGGAATTACCAGATCAACATCCGCTGATGAGTTGTTAGAATCGCAGAGCGCAACCACAGGTATTCCGACATCACTGGCCTCACTGACAGCCTGTTTATCAATTGCCGGATCATTGACAAAAACAACTTCGGGTTCCCTGTATTCTGAGAGCATCGGATTTGTCAGGGTGCCGGGAATAAACCTGTCTATGATGTAATCACTACCCACAACTTTTGAGAACATCTGAACCGGCTTGTGAGCATACTGTCTCGCAGCAACCAGCAGAATCTTTGATGGTTCGAATCTTGAAAGAAACTTCGCCGCAATTCTGATTCTCTCATCGAGCTTTCTTATGTCAAGTACGTAAAGACCGTCCTGTCTTACCTTGAAAATGAACTTCTTCATATCCCCCGTTTTGATCTGTGTACCTATGTGCACTCCAGCAGCGAGATAGTCATCCGGCGGAACCAGATACTCATATTCTTTTTCAATCATATCATCACCATTCTCGGTTTGTCCATCAACTCTTCAATCCTTATGAGTTCATTGAGCTTGGATACTCTCTCCCCCCCAACAACACCTGTCTTTATTAACTTTGCGTTGAAAGCAACAGCGAGGTGAGCTAAACTCTCATCCTCCGTTTCACCGCTTCTGTGGCTTACCACAATACTGTAACCACCATCCCTTGCCATCTTCACAGCCCTTGCCGTCCCGCTGAGAGTACCGTTCTGGTTCGGTTTGATTAAAACTGTGTTAGCCGCGCCAATTTCCATCCCCTTCTTTATTAATTCCGGGTTTGTAACAAAAATGTCATCTCCACACACCATGCATTTAACCTGCTTTGTCAGCTCCGCAAAGCCCTCAAAATCCTTCTCGTGAAGCGGATCTTCGATGTAAAGCAGATCATACCTGTCTGCGAGCTCTGCCATGTAGGCAATCTGCTCTTCCGGTGTAAGTTTCTTATCAGAGTAAACATATCTCTCTCCATCCCACAGTTCGGAAGCGGCAACGTCAATACCCATCCTCACCTTAACTCCAAGCTCGTTCTCGACTTTCTGCACAGCTTCGCTAAGTATTTCAAAGGCTTTATCATCGCTTATCTGTGCAGCCCACGCTCCTTCATCACCCTTTGCGGCAAAAATACCTCTACTCTTAAACTCCTTCTTTAGCTGCTTGTGAACAGCAGAATTGACCCTCTGGGCTTCAAAGAAAGTTTTAGCCCCAGTGGGAATTATAAGGAACTCCTGAATGCTCGTTGATCCTTCAGCATGTCTCCCCCCGCCGATGACATTTCCCAGCGGATAAGGTAATTCCTTCGCAAATACTCCCCCGATGTACGCGTAAAGCGGTAGGCCAAGAGTTTCGGCAGCAGCTTTGGCAACAGCAAGGCTTGCGGTTATGGCGAAGTTACCACCAATTCTTGAAAAATTCTCCGTTCCATCAATCTCCCTTAGAGTTTCATCAACGCTCTCTTGGTCAAAGATGCTCATTCCGATTATTGCCTTTGATACCTCATCCTCAATCTCCTCCAGTCTGTAAGGACTTACAACAACAGCTTCAGCACTACCAGTTGAAGCTCCGCTTGGAGCGATGGCTTTCGCAACAATATCTCCCGCAACAATTTCACATTCAACAGTCTCATTCCCCCTGCTATCGAAAACGATTCTGTAGTGAACATCCTCGATTATCAAGCCACCACCTCAGAAAAGGTCATATCTATCAAGCCATACGAATTCATTTCTCCTCCTTCTAACAGTAATCGGTATAACACCCCTGTTGAACTCCTCAAGGGCTATCTCCAGAGGATCAACTTTTTCAGTTTCGATTAAAACCGGAGCACCCATTGCTATCTGCAATGCTCTGGCTCCTATAATTCTTGCCTTCTCAAATCTCGTATATTCAAACGGGAACTTTACTTTAATGCCCATCACCCCTCAAAATGGGGCCGCCGAGATTTGAACTCGGGTCGCGGCGTCCCGAACGCCGCAGGATCACCAGGCTACCCCACGGCCCCATGAAAGCGAGACAGCTCCTTAATTACAGACTTATGAGTTATGAACATTCTCCTGCAGCAGTACCTCTCGATTCCAAGCTCATCAAGTGCCCTCTTTGGACTCTTTCCCTCATGAAGCTTTCTTTTGTACTCCTCATAAAGATGTCCTATCACCGCACCGCATGAAAAACATCGAATTGGGAAATCGCTGGAATTCTCGTTTCTTGGGACGTGCATCATTTCACCTGTACGAAGTTTGCCTTCTCTTTCTCGCCCCTCTTCCACCCTGTGTCTTGGGTAGTTTCCTCCTCACATCGTTGACAAGAAGGGTCCTGTCATACTCCAAGAATGCTTTTCTGAGCTCTTCATCACCGCTGAACTCGAGAAGGGCTCTCGCTATTGCTGTTCTCGCTGCTTCTGCCTGTCCCATGAATCCTCCTCCCCATGTTTTGACCTCGATGTCAACCTTCTCTGCGAGCTCCTTTGCTATGATGAGAGGTTCCATCATCTTCATTCTCGCCATTTCAGGCTGGTAAATCTCAACGGGAACGCTGTTTATCCTCACCCTTCCCTTACCGGGCTTTATAACAGCCCTTGCAGTTGCAGTTTTCCTTTTACCGCTCGTTACAATGATCTTCATTTCAGACACCTCTGAAACCGAGATACCTGCTTACCTCTGCAAGAGTTACGTATTTGTCTGTTTTTGAGACTTTCTCCAGAAGAGCATCATCAATTCTCTCGAAATTCCTGCCCTGAAGTTCCTCTGGAACACCAATGAAAACCCTCAGCCTCCTGTAAGCATCTCTCCCTCTCGAACTCTTCCAAGGAAGCATTCCTCTGACAGTTCTCTTGAATATTCTCTCCGGATGCCTTGGGAAGTAAGGTCCCTTCTCCTTGCTTCCCCTGTCGTACTTTTCCTTGTACCTCTCAAAAACCATGTACCTGTCTCCCGTTATTACTGCCTTCTCAGCATTCACAACAACTATTTTCTCCCCGTTAAGCAGCCTCTTTGCAATTTTACTCGAAAGTCTTCCGAGAATGTGGCCGGAGGCATCAATAACCGCGAAATCATCACCGAGAGTTTTTATAACCCTGCTAACGTTAACGACCATTCCAACCACCTCAGACCATCAGCCTTACACCGCTACCATTTGGATTTTCTTTAAGGAGCTCCTCTATCTTCATGCAAACTCCGCCTGCTTCTTTGATTTTACTTGCTGCCTTTTCCGAGAAGCTGAGTGCCGCAACCTTCACGGGTTTTGTGATGCTTCCTGTGCCCAGTACCTTCCCCGGAACAACCACATACTCGTTCGGTTTCGCATACTTCTCGATCTTCGACACGTTCACTTCTGCACGCAGTCTTCTTGGTTTCGCCAGTCTCTCTGCTACTTCTTTCCATATTGGTGCTTCATTCTTCGAAGACTCACTCAGCAGTACATCGATGAGAGTAACGAGATTTGGATTAGACTTCCTTTTCTGCAGCTTTCTTATCCTGCTCATGTCAACTACACCTCAGCGTAAACTGACCTCAGGAATTTAAATCTTTGCTAAATGATTTTTTAATGTTTCCTTTCGTAGGGCTAAAAATGATTTCGATTACTGGTAGGGGGTGAGGGAATGCAGATAGGCGTTATTGGTGGTGGAGAATGCGATGAGGAAATTTACAGAATTGCATACAGAGTAGGAGAACTTATAGCGGAGAGAGGTCACGTTCTGATAAACGGTGGTCTTGGAGGTGTGATGGAGGCCAGTGCAAAAGGAGCGAAAAGCAAAGGTGGTCTGGTTGTGGCGATTTTGCCGAGAAAAAAAGATTTTTGCAACGATTTTTCCGACATAAGGATTGCGACAGATATGGGTCATGCCAGAAACATTATCATTGTCCACTCAAGTGATGCTTTGATTTCTGTTGGCGGGGGATACGGCACAATTTCGGAAATTGCCATAGCACTGAAGGAAGGCAAGAGGGTTGCATCCATCAAACCTCCTGTCATTCTCAGGGGGATGAAAGTTTTTGAAACTCCGGAAGAGGCTGTGAACTACTGTATCTCCTCCTCACTCAGATAGCAGCTCGGATCCTCACCCCAGAGATCACCGTACCTGTATGCCCTCACTCTGAATCCCCCACATATTTCCTTATATCTGCATCTTCCGCATTTTCCTCGCAGATACTTTGTTTTCTCCCTCAATTTCTTCAGCAACTCATCCTCTCCCGACCATATCTTTTCAAAGGGCTCCCGCAAAACATTTCCAATTGTGTAATCCCACCAGAACTGATTTGGATGAACGTTGCCATTATGATCAATGCATGCCAGCCTTATTCCGCTGCTGTCTCCACCTCTAAACTTCAGAAACTCAAATGCCATCTCAGCCTTCTCTGAATCAATTTCTTTCAGCCTGAGATACGTGTATACGCCATCAGAGGGATTGTCAACGGTCATGATCTCCATTCCCTCTCTCTCTGCTTCCTTAAGAAGGTTATCCACAAGCATCCTTCTTTCCGCATTATTGATGTCATCTCTAAACTCCGCTCTGCCAGCAGGAACAAGATGGTAAAGGCAGAATCTTGGTATATCGTTTTCCCTTGCCATTTTTATGAGTGGTAAAACGTCTCTGTAATTGTATTTGCTCACTGTGAATCTTATTCCTGACAGCACAACTTCTGATGCTTTGAGCAGTCCATTAAACGCCCTTTCATAGGCGCCTTCAACCCCTCTAAACCTGTCGTTTGTCGAAGCTAAACCGTCGAGGCTTACTCCAACGTATTCAAAAACCCTGAGGTTTTCCGCCACATCTCTGTCGATTAAGGTTCCATTTGTGGATAGAACTGATCTTATGCCTTTTTTCTTGGCGTACCCGGCAATTTCGAAAATATCATCTCTTAAGAGGGGCTCACCACCGCTGAAAAGGATCAATGGAACTTTGAACTCAGCCAGAGAGTCAAGAATCTGAAAACACTGCTCTGTTGTCAGCTCTCTAACGTCTGAATTGGCAGAAGCGTAGCAGTGAAGGCACCGCAGATTGCATCTGTTAGTGATATTCCAAACAACGATTGGTCGAAAAGAGGAGGCGAATTCCTTAAGCTTTTTTGGAATAAAGCTGGAATCTCCACCGTAAGTTATGTGCTTTGAAACTGTCGCCTCTCCTGCAACAAGCTTGCTCAGACTGATCATTCTTCTTCCTTTGATCAGACTTCAGAAATAGTTTTCGAAGGAAAGTTTAAAATCTGATTCACCAACAAAAGCTGAGCCGGGGTTGCAGAGCCAGGCCACTGCGGGAGACTCGAGATCTCCTGGGCAATCGCCCGCGTGGGTTCGAATCCCACCCCCGGCGCTGATT
>CAZZLE010000266.1:0-4451 GCA_964654595.1 uncultured archaeon
GTCTTCAGAGACTTTCCCGTGCACGGAGAAGCTGCCTACTTTGCAGCTGAAGCTGCAAACTGTGCGGGGGAGCAGGGTAAGTACTGGGAGATGCACGACATGCTTTTCGAGAATCAGAGGGAGTGGCTTGAATTTAATGAAACTCTGACAGCAAACAGAACCGCAATCAAAAGCTATGCCGAAAAGCTCGGACTGAACATGGATGACTTTGAAGCCTGCATCAGCTCGGGAAAATACAGGGATGAGGTGGAGAAGGACCTGCAGGATGGAATAAGTTACGGAGTTAGCGGCACTCCGACGTTCTTCATCAACGGGAAAAAGGTTGTCAGATTCAGGAGCTACGAGATGTTTGCTGCCTTAATAGAGGAGGAGCTCAGGAAAAAGTAAATTAATTCTCTTTTTTAAAACCCTAAAATTTTACCGCTGAAAACAGCATGCAAACCTTTAAAAGTGAGAAAAGTAACAATCTTTGGATGCTGGAGAAACTCTTGATCCCTCCCAACACGAGATTTGAAGAGAGGAACATAGTTGCCAGTGGAGATGTCATCATAGGCCCAAACTCGAAGCTCAGCTATGGAATAATTGCAAAGAAAATAATTGTTGGAGAGAGAACAGCAATCGAAGGTGACCTTCTCGGAGAGGAGATAAGGCTCGATGCCTGGTGTAGCGTTACAGGAAACGTGACCTCAAAGCATGACGCCTACATCGGTGAATTTGCATCAATAGGAGGAAAACTCACAGTTTACGGCGACCTCGAAATAGGAAGAAACGTCAGAATTAAGAACGGTTTTGAGGCCAAAGGTTTGATCACGATTCAGGATCCAACACCGGTTCTGTTTTTCATCTTCCTCTATCTCATGTTCCTTCTGCGTCTCGGCAGGCTTGAGGAGGCTGAAAAACTGCTTGAAATGGAGGAGTTTGATGCACCTCTGATTATTCCAGAAGGTTCTCAGATAAGCCTCGACAGGATCTCAACGAGGAAGGATGCTGAGATTTCGGGAAGCAGAGTTCTCGGAAACATCAGGGCGAGGGATGTTTACGCTGAAGACAGTGAAATTTTTGGCAGTTTAAGGGGCAGAGATGTGGTTGTGAGCAAATGCAGGGTGCATGGAGCAATAGAGGGCAGGGTTGTTTACATTGTGAATTCATCGGAGGTTTATGGATACATAAGGGCTGACAGGGTTTACATGGAAGAGGGCTGCAGCGTGGAGGGTGGAATTGTTGGCAGAGAGGGAGTCTGGATTAAAGAAAAAGTCGAACTCCCGGGAAGAAAAGAAGTGGAGGAAGTAGAGGAAGAAGTGGAAACAGCCAAATCATTTGAGTCTGAAGGCGAGGGGCTGGTTAAGCAGGATGAGGCTGATGAGGAAGAGAGAAATGGAATGGGAGAGGGAGAGATTCAAAAAAATGTTTCCTAATCTTTTCCATGAGATGGAGGGCAGAAATCTGCCCACAGTGTTGGATCACCTTGAGGTATGCAGGACGATTGAGGAAGCGATCGAAATAATAGATTACTTTGAAAAACGGGGGGAAATAAGCAGGGAGTACGCCAGCTTTTTAAAGAGCAGTCCATCAATTCTCAAAAGTATCATAGGAACGAGGGAAAGGGGAGAATACGCAAGGAGGGGTTTGCGTGATTGAGATAGGAATTGCCGGTAAACCAAATGCTGGAAAGTCCACATTCTTTAAGGCCGCAACGCTTGCCGATGCAGAAATTGCCAGCTACCCCTTCACGACCATAAAGCCAAACATAGGGGTTGGTTACGTAAGAGTCAGATGTGTATGTCAGGAGCTTGGAGTGAAATGCAGGGAATGCATTGATGGCTGGAGGTTCATTCCTGTCAAGCTAATTGACGTTGCAGGACTTGTGCCGGATGCCCACAAAGGGAGGGGGCTTGGAAACGAGTTTCTTGATAATCTCAGGCAGAGTGAGGCGGTTATACATGTTGTAGATGCCTCGGGCTCAACGGATGAGGAAGGAAACGAAATTGGTTTGGGAGAGCGAAATCCTGTTGAGGATGTCAGATTTCTTTATCACGAGATAGACATGTGGCTTTTTGGTATCCTCAAGAGAAACTGGGACAAGATAATCAGGAGAATGAAAGCTGAAAAGAGGGATCCTGCGAAATTTTTAACGGAACAGCTTGCGGGTCTTGGTTTTGAGGAGTGGATGGTGAGAGATGCAATTAAGGGGTTTGAGATCTCAGCGCTCAGCGATGAGGAGCTCAAGAATTTTGCATCTGAACTCAGGAGGAGAAGAATGAAAATGATAATAGCAGCAAACAAGGCAGACAAAGCACCAAAAGAAATGCTGGAAGAGTTGATGAAGCTGGAAGAAATAGTTGTTCCAACGTCTGCAGCTTACGAGCTGATTCTAAGAACAGCTGCTAAAAACGGCTACATAAAATATCTTCCCGGAGACCCTGACTTTGAAATCGTCAGAGAGCTGAATGAGAAACAGGTAAAGGCTTTGGAGAAGATAAGAGAGTTTTTGAGAGAATTTGGAAGCACAGGTGTTCAGGATGCAATAAACAGAGTTGTTTTTGATCTCCTTGGTTATATAGTCGTTTATCCCGTTGAGGATGAGAACAAGTTCACGGACTCGAAGGGAAATGTTCTGCCGGATGCAATGCTTGTCAGGAAGGGCACAACCGCAAAGGAACTTGCCTTTAAAATTCACACAGACATAGGCAAACACTTCATCTACGCCATCGATGCGAGAACAAAAATGAGAGTAGCTGATGATTACGAGCTGAAAAACAACGATGTAATCAAGATTGTCTCGGGGGCCAAGTGAAGTGACGAGTGATAATAATAATCGTGAACCTCATAATAGTGAAGTAATATAAAAAGGAAAGATTTAAATACTTTCAAAACTGTAATTACTTCATGGAGTGCAGGATGTGCAGGTTCTGGTTGCGAGATCTCTCATTTCCAGACTATTCGGGCTTATGCTCATTAAAGCAGGGTGTTACCGCAGCATCATTTTCATGCGAGCTGTTCAGAAGGAAAGATGTGGAATCGGTGGCTGTAAAGGTGATTTCCTATTAATTTTTACTTTGCAGTTTCATCTGTGCATTCCAGGTTTCAGGATGAACTGAATGCCTGAGTTAACAGCTGTTGTCAGGTGTAGAATTCTGCAAATTTAGAAAAAAGATATATAGTATCAGTATACATAAACTAACAATGGATGCGAGAGATATTGTGCTGTCAGTTGTTAGCGTGTTCTCGGCGGCGGCACTTGTGTACAGGTGGCTCTCGCTCTACGATCGTGTCGATTTGACAGTGATTTTCTTTGCCACACTGCTCATAGCATCCCTGACTCTGCTTCTGATCAGCATTGAACTGAGAATGCAGAAGATTATGGACGAGTTCAAGAGCGTGAAGAGAGCCATAGCCGTCAACTCCGATGATCTTGAAGGAAGGATCGAGAGGCTTTTCGTAGAAAAAGTGAGATATCTGGAAGACAAGCTGGAATCAATAGAGAGAAGAATGTACAGATGAAAAAGCTCCGACCTCAATTTTTTCTCATTTAGCTGACAGAATCATCGAGGATATCCGGATAACATCAATCCGGGTTAGGACAGAGGGATTTGCGGGATTAAGCAAAAAAGAAAATATTCAGGTTGTTGATTCATTTGATCAGTTTTCCAAGCAATTTTTTTATTTTTGGGGGCGTTTCAGAGGCTTTTATTGGCGAATTGGGAACAATTATCTCTTTTCCGTTGAATTTGACCTGCAAAAAGCTTTTTCTTATCTTCCAGTGCTCGCTCTGCAGCACTTCCTTTAGAGTGTTCATCTTAACTATCACAGGCCTGCCGAGAAATCTGCTGATAAGGGGTATCCTTGATTTTCTCAATTTCGAAGCTCTTTTTAAGAGCTCTCCCAAACTAAACTTTTGAAGTGTCTTGTTCAGCTCTTCATCAAGAATTCTTATCCTGTCGATATCGTCAGAAATCCTGTCAAGTGTAAATTTCCAGTCGGGCTCAAGGTCCCAGCGCTTTATTATTTTCAGCAGAGCCCTAAAATCGGCATCTGATGGCGTTGCGAGAGCGATATAGCCATCCTTAACCTTGTAATATCCGAATGGATAGACTAAGTAGTCTATCGTTCCAAATCTGCCCCTCGGACTGTCGAACAGGAAACCCACCACTGCAGGAAAAGTTGTAACAACCGCTATTGCATCGTTTGTTGCTATATCAATGAACTGCCCTTTTCCACTTTTGAGTCTTTCAAGGAGCGCTATCATCGCACCTACCGCTGCATTAACTCCCGCCATTGTCCAGGCACCACACAACCCAGCTCTGGGGGGAAAAGAATGTACCCGAGAAAGATAGGGAGTGCCTATGAGGGCGGGATAGCAGTTGTGGGCGTGAGTGGTGTGATCAGAGTCCGCGACTTGTTTCAAGTCTTTTGCTTTTGGTGTGTAATGTCGGAAAGGTGAGATGGCAACG
>CAZZLE010000267.1:0-5275 GCA_964654595.1 uncultured archaeon
CCCATCTAAGCTTTTCTTTGCCTTACGTTTCGTGCTGGCTGAATATCCACCCGCTAAAGGATGAACAAATGTACCGATGTGGATAAATTTGAACAAGTTTAGGAAAGGCATTGTTGCGCCGATTGACAACGCCGCTTTATAGAATGTTACTCACCAAGCTGTTCAGGAGGGTTGGAATAAAGAAAAGGATGAACTTCACGCCATACAACTTTAGGCACAGGGATAACACTGTGGGCTGTGTTGCTGACAGAGGAGCAGCTGAGCAAGAGAAACGGGCACATCCCTAAATCCAAGCATCTCAGGCGTTATGCCAAGCTCGTGGATGCGGACAAAAAAGATCCTCAAAGAGATCGACCTCATCTATGGAGATGAGGTCTCGTGAATTTACTCCACCAGGTCAGGATTTCTCTGAACCTCACTCTCAAGCTTCGTCGTAGAGTATCTCCATCCAGTTATTTTCACGCTCAACAGATCTCTCAAACCTTCTCCATGAACAACAGTCCCCACGATCTCATCATCCTCGATATCCGGTAAAATTTCAAACTTTACAGGTGCACTCATGTTTTCCGTTACAAATTGAAAGAAGTTCTTGCCCATTATCGGTTGGCTGATAAACTTTCCATAGCGCTCGGTTATTTTCTTTTTTATTGACTAAAAGCCACTCTGAGTTTTTCTTCAATTTCTTCTTCTTCGTATACTTTTCCATATTTTCTAACGGCAGTTATGCGTGTGTTTATTTTTTTGTTAACCAAATACCAGAAAACTTTCCTTATCACCGTATTTTTGGCGATTTTAGACCTTAATCCGAAAGTGTCTTTAAGTATGGTGATTTAAATCCGCTAACACCTCCAATGAGAGAAAGCCACAACAAATAGTCCATACCTCTTCCTCAAAGAAATTGCAATGAAGTCATAAATAAATTTTTGTTAGACATTGGTAAATCACTAACAAGAACCTTTAATCTCTGAAAGGGAAGGATTTTGTTGGAGGTGAATATTATTCACATGTTGATAAAATAATACGATAATAGAAACAATTAAAAAAACTTATAGCATAGCCATAACCAGCATGGGCAGGATTTACATCGAGACCTCAGTAGTTGTCGATTACATTAAGATGAAGATAAAGAGAGATAGAGACCTTGATGCCAATTTTAGACGAGAACTGGCGAAATTAAGAAATTTGGAATCGAGATTTTCTTTTGTAATATTGGAGTCCTCATTAGGAGAAGCGATCGGGCAGTGCTTAAAAAAGGGCTGGAAAGATCAGGATGTTTTTGAAGCCCTCAGTTGTTTTCTTAGAAACACGGGGGCCGAGATTGTGAGAAGTGGGAAAACTAATACCGACCCCTGGAATGAAGAGTATAATGTGTTTGAGAGAGCTAATAAAATAATTGAAGTGGAGTGGAGTGGCGAAAGTCATTGGGGAATGGACATTCATGACATTTGGTTCCTCTCCCAAGTATCACTGGATCCAGATTGCAAGTACATCTGGACTCGGGACAGAAGAATCCTTGACTACGGGTCCACCTATATTGAAATGGTGTGCGAACGTAAAATAAATGTGGTGGAAACACTTGCAGGAATTAAATAGCCTGGTGTAATTTCAGCTTGTCGAGAACTTCTTTAACATATTTCCTGTAAGCGAAGGGTTTTCTGTTGAGTGTTTGGTTGATTAGTATCTCTTCTTTATCACCCTCAACCAGTTCACGCCTTACCAAATCATCCACTACCTTCTTAAGATCGATTAGCGTTGCCGCAATCTCAAGCCATGTTCCATCCTCCCCATTAACGAGTTCAACAAACCTGTGGAACGCTTCGTTGCTTAAGAATGCTTTTACTTCGTCCTCGCTTATCTCTGCACCTTCACCAAGGTTGTAGTAGTCATCTGCCAGCTCCGGCGAATAAGGACCACGGAGGTAGAGGTTGAAATCATACTCGAGCTTCGGAACACCCAGAGACTTTGCGATGTAGACGAGCTTTTGAAGCTTGAGCCTGTGATCAAACCTGTTGACATTGAAGTTAAAACCGGTACTTCTTCTGAGTGCTTCAAGAAACGCCTTCAATATCTTTAGTCTTTCCATCCTCATACTGTTTAAAACCATCCTCATACTATAAAAATTTAAGCGAAAGTTTAATATACTTTCCATGACCAACCGCCAGACTTGAGAAAGGAATGATTTTAAAGAGCCGAAGTGAAATAAAATTATGCTCGATGTTAACCTTGCAAAGCGTGTTGAGGAACTCGAAAGAAGAGTTAGAGAGCTTGAAAGCATAGTCAAAGGCAGGATTTTAATCGTCCGCGAAATCTCTCGTGATGAGGCGAGGAAGCTTCTGCTTGATTACCTTAAAGATAAAAAAGGGGAAATCGTAACTCCTCTCACGATCTCAGAGGGACTGCAGATCTTTTATGAAATTGCACACTCCTCGATTCTGGAACTGATTAAGGATGGTAAACTGCAGCCGGCGGGTGAGTATAATGAATGAGATTAGCGACCCAGAGTACATCTTGATTGGCCTCAAGCTTGTGCTGATGGTGAGCGGAGAGGGACAAAAACATCCCCTGCGAGGTGCTACATAGACATTCCGGTCAGAGTTTTGTGAAAGTTGGGGGTAATCAGATGAATAGATTTTCAATAGAGGACCTGGACAGACGGCTGGCAATACTCAAGTTAAGCAAATATCCCGGTCTTCTCGACAAACTTGCTGACGCTTCTAATACATTACATGTTTTCAGAAACTGGACACCACTTAAGCTCGTGGCTCTTTCATACGTTGTTGGACCGTATCTCAGAATTATCGGTGGTCTTGAGGAAAAAAAGGGAAAAGTGGAGGCTATATACATCGACCTTTTTGCAGGAAGCGGTATTAATAAAGTCGAGGACGCGGAAAGCCTTATAGCGGGCTCTCCGATCGTTGCAATAGATTGCGCGAACACGTCTCCGAAAAAGTTCGACAGAATGTATTTCGTGGATTTGGAAGAAGAGAACATTCGAGCACTGCATCAAAGACTAACACTTCTTTCGGAGATAGAAGAGTTCAGCTGGATCAAGGGTAGATACAAACTAATAAATGAGGATGCAAACGAGGCAATTCTTAAAATAAAAAAGGAGTTGGATGAGATAAAATACAAGAACTATTTGGCATTCATCGACCCCTACAAGTGGGAGCTCAGGTGGGAATCCCTTGAGAAGTTGCTCGAAATACGTTATGGAGATTTGCTCATAACATTCCAAGCTACTTTGATTGCAAAGGAAATTGGAAAGTACAACTCTGGAAGGCTGTCAGAGGAGAGTGTAGGAAATATTTCAAAGTGTCTTGGTGCCCCTCCAGAAGAGTGGTGCAAATTAAATAAAGAAGAGGCTTTGAAAAAATATTATATAGAAAAAATTAGATTATATAAAGATTATGTAGTCGACATAATGGTGAAAGGATTAATTCCCAATGGGCCTCCGTTTAAGTACTTCTTGATATTTGCATCAGGAAGGAAAAATCCTCCTTGGAAGAGCATGATCGAGAGAATGAAGGAGTTCGTCGAGAATTATTCTGGAGACATTGCGGAACACTCACTTAAATACTTGGATGGAAAATCTGTAAGAATAACAGACTATTCTGAGAAAAAACAACAAGAAAACGAAAAGGAAAAGATGAGAGACTTATCTCTCGATAAGTTCTTTTGATCATCAATAAAGCAAGCAGTTGCACCTGATCTTTCGGTAATCCAGCTCTAAACCCCTCCACATTCCCACAGTTTCCTTGCACAGTCCGTAATCCTTAAACCCCATTTCCTCAAGCAGGTCGATAATGAATCTGTACATCTCCAGCCTGACGCCGAATCTTGGTTTCAGCCCCCAGTTGCTCCTTTCATCCAGATATTCAACCCAGCTCGTATCTCTGGCATGCCTTATTGTTGTGCTAAGCCCCCTCAGCGAGCCGAGCGTGATTCTTTCCGGTTCAAACCTTCTGAAAATCTCTCCCACCAGCTCGCCGTAGTGCCCCTTCCACTCCTCGACTGGAACCATGGGGTCGATCCTCACCCTAACAGGATATCCGTGCTCGTGAAGCCTGCGAGCAGCATCAAGCCTCCTCAGCGGGTGAGGAGCTCCCTTTTCCCACCTCTCAGCAACCGGGAAGGCGTTGATGCTGAAGCTAACTATGACATTTTCGGGTTCGATTTTCAGCAGGTTGTCCACTCTATCAGACTTCGTGACGAGGAGCAGTTTGTAACAGTCCTGCTCCTGAAACATTCTGGCTAACCTCACAGATGCAGGCGGATTCTGATCCTCCCCGATAAGGGAGTCCGAGATCTCTCCAGCGTTCAGCAACTCCTTTCTCGAATTGTGCTGGAACAAAGCTGCAAGGTGCAGTTCGATCTTCTTCCAGTCCTTGATGAAAGGCTTCTTTCCCCTTTCAAGAAACCTGAAGGTTCCCTGCAAATAGCACCATGCACAGCTGAACGGACAGCCGTTAGCCCATTTCAGCTCAAGGAAGTGGGGGCACACGACATCTGTCTCTTTTTCAGGCACAGGAGTGCGGTCAAACAGCCTGATAATGGATCCATCCCCGACGCGTATCACTCTTTTCTCCACTTCACCCGTTAGAGATGGTACATTACCTACAACAACCTTTGGCATTTCATTCAACATCAGCGCATCCCGCAAATTCAACTTTTCCTGAATTGGAGGTCTGAAAGAAATCATCATTATTGTATCTAATTTTGAAACTATATTAATTTTTCTCAGCACGCTTACGATGTTGGTGTATGCCAGCCAAAACAGAGTGAATTTGAATTCAGTCTGCCTCAAGGGCATAAATCCTTGAACCCTTGGATGCAAGTGGCGGATAGTCACAACGGCAGGTAAATTTACCCTTTCAGATGCTTTATCACAGCAGAGATCCTCTGCAGAAGAGCAACATCAATTTCCTTCATCATTTTGTGGAATGTGGACTTCTTTGGTGGGTTCCTGTAGGTCCACCCGTGCAGTTTCAGCAGTTCAAAGTTCTCCAGGCACCAGCTCTCTGCCTGTCTTAGACTCCACCCTTCTCTAATCGCAATATAGATTATTGCCATCAGCAAGGGCTGGGGGTAGGATTTTCTCCCCCTCCTCCTGCTGTGGTTTTCAGGACCTGTATCCCCCAGGACAATCCTGCAGGCCTCAAGAACGGCCTCGAACCCATCCCGGACCAACTGTAGATACCCCCCTTCGAGCTCAGTCAGACCGTCCAAAAAATGAATTTTCTAAGTTTCCCTACTCAAACATCGAGGGTAATTGTCG
>CAZZLE010000268.1:0-8756 GCA_964654595.1 uncultured archaeon
ATCCATCTCAATCCATCCCAGCTCGACCAAATATCCTGGCACGGCTAATGCTCTGCTTAAAGTAACCAGAAGCATTACAACAGCCATTGCCATCTTTATGTAATACTGCCTGACATAAGTCGTGCCCACAGCTCCTATCTGCACACCGATAAGAGAAGTTGCAAGAATCAGGGTTGTGAGTCTGAAATCGACCGCTCCAAGAAAATAAACCCATGTGAAAGTTCCGGTGGATCCCATTACGAAGGCTATTCCAAGTTCAGTTCCGCTTGCAACTGCACTTGATGCACCGATTAAGTATATCATTGACGGCACACCTATGAAACCACCAACAGCTATTGTGGCTGCCAGAAATCCTGTTCCGAAGCCGAGAGGTATTGTTAGCCATGCTGACTGGGTTCTGCCTGCAATCTCAAATCTGATTCTTGGAGGGAGTCTGAATTTCTCCTCAAGCTTCTTTGCAAGCTTGGGTTCTGTGTCTTCGATGCCCATCTTCTTTGCCTTAATAACATCCCTCAGCAGTATCAGGGATACAGTTGGTAAAACAATCAGAAAAGCAATGCTGACGTAGAGGTTTGTTCCTGTAGGACCGAGCATTTCAAGAATGCTCTTCTGAACCTGAATTCCAGCCTGCACACCAAATATTGCTGAAGTAGCCATAAGCAACGCAAGCTTGGGATCAAGCTGTCTCAGCTTGTATCTTCTGTAAGCCCCAATCATTGCTTTGGGAAATTTGTGGCACATGTTTGATGCCACGGCTATCGGTCCCGGAGTGCCGATGGACATCATTCCCGGTGTCAGTACAAAGGCTCCGCCAGTACCGATAAAACCGCTCAGCATTCCACCGAAGAAACCGAGAGCTAAAAGATATAATGCCTCAAACGGGCCGATATGTATGAACATGTCCGGAGTCATTGCTGGTCCGCCCTGAGCGAAGGCACCTCCCATAATATATCGTATGATAGCCTAATGATAAATTTTTCTGTTTATTAAACATTACTCATTCAAGTCAAATACTTTATATAACTCGGGAATAAGTGAAGGAGAATGAAGAAAGTTGAGCTTTACACCTACGACGATGCGGTTAGGGATATGGAAGAGGGTGCTACAGAGGTTGAAGTCACAGCGAGAAAGTGGGAGTCGATACTTTACGCCTTGAGGGAGATTGAAGAGCTTGCAATGCAACTCACACCACTCTGCGATAAGTACATAGACTTTGACTGCGAAGGCTGTCCTCTAACAAACTTCGACCTTCCCTGCTCTGAAGCGATATCGACCTACAGTCTCTTCTGTGGCGACCTGAAAAAGCTGAGGATGGTTGCAGAAAACATGCTTTCGATGATTATGGCCGCAGGCAGGTATGAGGAGAAGAGGAACAGCTTTTTCGTCTAAGTGCAGGATCTGCAGTCGACAAACTCCTTTTTCTCTTCCTGTCTGTCCTGATTGCTCAAAAAAAGATGAAGTTCTGGATGTTGCCGTTTCTCTCCATCCCCCTCTTTATGACACAGGAGTTGAGAGATGCAGGCTGTGCAGCAACGAGTGTTCCGGCACAGCTTTTTGTGGTAAGCCCGAATACGGCAAGCTAACCTACTATGAAGACCCATTGCCAACCAACTGCTGCAATGCGTGGTTTTGCAAGGGGAGCAGGCTAACAGGAACGAATCTTGCGGTTTTCTACTACGGATGCAACTTTGACTGTCTTTACTGCCAGAACTGGACACACAAGCATTTTGAGTATGTCAGGAAAGTTGATATCGAAGAACTTCTGCGTGCTGTGAAGAATTTCAGGGTGAAATGCATCTGCCATTTCGGTGGCTCACCAGAACCACAGTTACCCTTTGCCCTGAAATTCAGCAGAAAAGCTCTAAAGCTTAGGGAAGATTTGATGATTTGTTGGGAGTGGAATGGAGCGGGAAATACTTCTCTTGCCCTAAAAGCTGCGGAACTAAGCTTCAAGTCCGGTGGCACAGTTAAGTTCGACCTTAAAGCCTGGAATCGAAACCTTCACATCCTGCTGACCGGAAGGGACAATGAGAGGGTGAAGCACAATTTTGAGAGAATCTTTGATAAATTCGGGGAAGAAGTGCTTTCCGCAACAACCCTTCTTGTGCCGTTATACGTTGATGAAGAGGAAGTTGAAGGTATCGCCCGCTTCATATCTTCTCTCAGTCCTGAAATTCCCTACAGCCTTCTCGTCTTCCATCCTGACTACAGAATGTCCGACTTCCCTGTAACTCCGGTGGATCAGGTTAAGAGGTGCTATGAAGCTGCAAGAAGACATCTTAAAAAGGTAAACGTTGGAAATCTACACCTTCTTGGACTTTAAAAGCCTGATAATACCATCAAAAGTGTATTCTTCAGGGATCTCTGCTCTGATACCTTTTTCAGCCAGAACCTTCGCTGTTGGTGGGCCGATAGCCACCACTAAAATTTTTTCAAGCGCTTTGAGACACTCCTTATCGCAGAGCTCAAGAAAGCTTCTTGCTATCATGCTGCTGGAGAAAACGATAGCGTCGTAAAAACCTGCCTTCACTCTCTCAACTTCCTTTCTCTGCTCCTCTTCCTGCAGTTTTTCGATTCTGTAAACCTCAATTTCCATGAAATCAGAAACTTCTGACAGTTTTCTTATTACATCGCTTCCTGCGTTGCTTCTGAATGCAACAACCCTCTTCCCCCTCAGAATTTCCGCGAACTCTCTGTAAAGAGTCTCAGAATCAAATTTTGAGGGCAAAAGCACTTCCTCAGCATCTATCAACTCAGCGGTTTTTTTTCCAATAGCTATAACCCTCTTCAGCTTAACCTTCCTCTCCCTCAGCACTCTTGCCGCATTCTGGCTGGTTACTATCGCAAAGTCATGATCCGGAACATCGAAATCTAAGAAGATTAGCTTTATGAATGGACAGCCGTATGCCTCAAATCCATGCTCTGAAAACTTTTTCAGAGTATCTTCGAGAAGCTCTTCAGGGCGAAGAATCAGAACCTTCATAGAAGCTCTTCTCTCAAATCTTTCAGGAATGGATACTTTTCTCTCACCTCATAAACGTCTTCAAGCCTTATGTCGCTCATCATAACTTCCTGGTATTCTGAAGCCTCCACAAGAACAGTTCCCGCAGGATCCACAAGCATTGAGTGTCCTCCATAATCCAGATCTCCCTCAACGCAATTCACACCGGCAACATAAACCTGGTTTTCGATCGCTCTCGCCTGAAGCAGAACTCTCCAGTGATCAATTCTCTCTTTTGGAAACTCTGCCGGGATAACGATGATTTCAGCCCCCATTTTGACGAGCTTTCTTGACAACTCCGGAAACCTCACTTCGTAGCATATGAGTATCCCGATTCTCCCAAAAGGTGTTTCAAAAACTTCAAGCCTGTCTCCCGCTTTGAAGTACTTTTTTTCATCCGTCAGGGGGAAGAGGTGAGTTTTGCGGTACTTCCCTGTTATTTCACCTCTGTAGATTATTACTGCTGAATTGTATAAATCATCTCCCTCCCTCTCCGCAACTCCTGCAATAATCATAATGTCCTTCTGCTCTGAAATCTTCAAAAGGAGAGAAAGTTCATCCTCAAGGGGTTCAACAGACTCGTAGTTGTGCCTGTAAAAACCCGTGTTGAAAACTTCAGGGAGTATTACGATGTTAGCCTTAACCTGAAGAGCCCTCTTAATGAGACTCAATCCCTTCATTATGTTTACCTCTCTGTCAGGCAGGATTCTCTGCTGAGCCAAGGTCACACGAATCTTATCGGAGATGCTCAACTATCTCACCCTCCTTTGTTATTATCCACCTGCCATCCTTTTTTTCAATACAGAAACCCCACTCAAGTGTCTTCAGGTGGTAATCAAGTTCCCTTCTGCTTAATTTCAGTATGTCAGTAATCTCCTCCTCAGTTTTCCCTTCAGCTATCAACTTCAGTATTTCCTTCCTCACAGGATTTGCAACAGCCTTGTGGTATCTTTCATGATATATTCTGCTTTTCTCGATGCTGTCGCTGTACTTTTCCCAGCTTGACATCTTCCTTAACTTGTTAAGATAAAATTTTAAGTTTTCGAACGGTTTATATAGCCTTCACGAAAGGTCGAAGCGATGAGGGATAAGATAATATCTCTCCTTGAAGATTACGATAAAGATAACATCCACATTGGAACGATTGGGAGTCATTCGGCACTCAACATTCTCAAAGGAGCAAAGGAAGAGGGTTTCAGTACAATCTGCATTTGCAGAGAGAGAGAAAGGAAAGTTTACGAGAATTTCGGAGTTGCGGACAGATTTTTAATCATCTCTGACTATTCAGAACTGCTTGAAGAGAAAATTCAGGATAAGTTGAGAAGTTTGAACACAATTTTAATCCCGCACGGATCATTCAACGCATACATTGGCAGGTTCGACTCTTTGCTTCTTCCAATGTTTGGAAACAGAGAGCTGATGATCTGGGAGACGGACAGGGATAAGCAGAGGGAGTGGCTGGAGAGGTCGGGAGTTAGAATGCCGAAAAAGTTCAGCAGTCCCGAGGAAATAGAAGGTCTGGCTATAGTGAAATATCCGGGAGCTAAAGGGGGAAAAGGATACTTCATCATCTCATCTCCAGAGGAATTTTATGAAATTTCAGAAGAAATGATCAGGAGAGGGCTAATCAGAGAGGAAGATGTCAAAAACGCCGAGATACAGGAGTACATTCTGGGAGCTAACATCTACTTCTCATTCTTCTACTCTCCCGTTTACGGGCGAATAGAGCTTATAGCTGTTGATAGGAGATATGAGTCAACGGCAGATGCTCTTGGGAAGGTTCCTGCAAAGGAGCAGATTAGGGTAAACATAAATCCAACCTACACTGTTGTTGGAAACTTTCCGGTAGTGCTTAGGGAATCACTTCTCGTTCAGGCATTTGAAGCTGCTGAAGGTATTGTTGAAGTCTCGAAGGAGATAGCCTATCCGGGAATGGTTGGGGCATTTTGCATAGAATCGATTTTCGATGAGAATTCAACCATGTACGTCTTCGAAATCTCTGCCAGAATTGTTGCTGGAACAAACGTTGGAATTCCCGCATCACCGTACTCCTACATCCTTTTCGGGGAGAACATGTACATGGGGAGAAGGATAGCGAGAGAGATAAGGCTGGCATTGGAAAAGGACATGCTCGATGAGCTGATATACTGACGAAAAAGTATTAAAATTAACGACTTATAAAGAAATATGGAGGAAGAGATAAGAAAAGCAGCCGAAATTCTTGCCAGATCAAGGCATGCTGTGGTGTTTACCGGTGCGGGAATCTCAGCGGAGAGTGGAATTCCGACCTTCAGAGGTGAGGATGGTTTATGGAAAAGATATGACCCGGAAGAAGTGGCTTCAATTTCGGGGTTCAGGAGAAATCCAAGAGCCTTCTGGGAGTTTTCAATGGTGATGAAGGACAAGCTTTTTGCAGATCCCAATCCGGCTCACTATGCCATTGCAGAGCTGGAAAGAATGGGGATCGTGAAGGCTGTTATTACACAGAATATCGACATGCTTCATCAAAAAGCGGGAAGCAGAAGGGTTTTAGAGCTTCACGGCAGCATGGATAAGCTTGACTGTCTTGACTGCCACGAAACCTACGACTGGAGTGATTTCATTGATGATTTCAACAAAGGAGAGATACCGCGCTGCATAAAATGCGGAAGCTACTACGTGAAACCGAGAGTTGTTCTGTTTGGTGAGCCTCTGCCTCAGAGAACACTTTTTGAGGCCATTGAGGAGTCAAAGCACTGTGATGCATTCATGGTTGTGGGCTCAAGCCTTGTCGTTTATCCAGCGGCGGAGTTACCTTACATGGCCAAAAAGTCAGGTGCGAAGATGATTATCGTGAATGCAGAACCGACAGTCGCTGACCCAATTTTCGACGTCAGAATAATAGGCAGGGCTGGAGAGGTACTGCCGAGGATAGTTGAGGAGGTTAAGAGGCTGAGGCAATAAAATTTATTTTTTATTATATTCGTTAAAAATTGTTTCTCAGGTCACATGCGAAAATTATAAATATAGCTCACGACCATTAAATAACATTAAAATTAGAAATTGGAGGTGGTGTAAATGGTGGATTTGGATCTGACCCAGATACAGAAGGACATTCTGTACGCCCTGATAACGCTGTATAAGAAAAAGGCTGGCGGGTCGGTAAAAGGAGAGGAAATTGCTGAGCTTATTAACAGGAATCCGGGAACTGTAAGAAACCAGATGCAGGCTTTGAGGGCACTTGGACTTGTAGAAGGGGTACCGGGACCGAAAGGCGGTTACAGGCCAACGTCGAAAGCCTACGAGCTCCTGTCGATAACAAAACCTGAGGAATCCGTTGTCGTTCCCGTAATTGTTAACGGAAACGTCATGGAAGAGCTATCTGCTGAAGAGATATCCATGCCTTCCCTATCGCATCCAAGCATCTGTCAGGCGAGAGTTAGGGTTATTGGAGACATCAAAAAGATTGGTCCCGGGGACAGTGTAATTGTGGGTCCAACGCCTGTTAACGAGTTGATGATTTACGGAAAGGTGGTAGGGAGAGATGATACTGAAAACACGATAGTGCTGGATATTGAAAAAATCATGGCTCTGCCAAAAGACACGGTTGGAGAACACATGTCTTCACCCATAATTTCGGTTGACGCAGAGGATAAAGTTATCGATGCCACAAAAGTGCTTGCAGAAAACGGAATTTACTGCACACCCGTTAAAAAGGACGGCAAGTTTGTGGGAATATTCACACTTGATCATGTTGCAAAGGCGGTGGCAGAGGGGAAGCTCGATAGCAAAGTCGAGGAAGTAATGAGACCCAAGCTCGTGTTGGTTGAAAAGGACACAAAGATCGGTGAAGCACTCAGACTCATGAGGGACGAGAAGGTTAGAATTCTCATTGTTACAGACAAGGGAGAGCCTGTTGGGGTTATCACCGACCAGAAGATTCTGACAAAGCTTGCACCGGAGCAGGTGAAAGCCTAATTTTCTTTTTTTACTCATAAACTTTTAAGTTTTCCCGGGCACGACTGTTGAGTTGCTGGTTCTGAGTTTACTCTCCAACCCTGTTCCAGCATTTATCAGGAATATTCCTTTCTGTAAAAACCGCTACGATTTAATACAAATATACCAAAAAGTTTTTAAATCAATTATATTTTGCTTGATTATGCGTGAATTGTTGCTGCTGGTTTTGATACTTTTAGTGGCTCCGGCGAGCGCCCTGATTCCTGGAGAATGGAAAGGAGACGGAAACAATCTGAATCTTGGAGTTCTGCAGCCAGGAGACATAATTCTCTGCAGGGGATGTGCCGGCTGGCTTGAGGACAAATTTGGAAACATAGTTGGCTACTGGCACCACGCAGCCATGTACATAGGTAATGGCAAGATGGTAGAAGCTTGGAAAGACGGTGTGAGAGTTGTGCCAGTGGATATGGTGAGGAACGCAGACGAGGTTGCAGTTTACAGGGTGAAGACAAGCGACAGCATTAAAGCGAAAGCCGTGAACTTTGCCCTCTCGAAAGTGGGCTTACCATATGACTACCAGTGGCTTACCTACGTCGGTGGAAAAGAGGTTTACGGTAAAAGCTACTACTGCAGCGAGCTGATCTGGGCAGCTTATCTGGCGAGCGGAGGTCCAGATATCGACCAGAATCCTGGATGGAGCTGGAGATACGGTTACAGCGTGGCACCGCAGGAGCTCGCTGACGATGGAGACACATATCTTGTGGCTCGCGCGAGCTGATTGGCTTATTTTTAATTTTTACTCAATCTCGGCCCTTACCGTAACAAACAGCGGACCTCTAACATCAATTTTACCATTCTTCCAGATAATATACCTCCTGACATTTTCGTGAATCTGGAGGTTTATGTCTGAGAGGTTTTCAACAACTCTCGACCTTACCTTCAGCTCCTTCTCGCCCTTCATTGTCGCTTCCTCAATTCTGCGAGCAGCAAGATACGCAAAACCGTCAATGTATCTTATCCCTGTCTGCACACCCTCTTCGAAGTAGCTTTTCCACTTCTTTGTTCTTGGTATGCCGTAAATGCTGCCTCTGTAAACAACAACCTCATTTGCATAAGCAGGGCCGCAAAGCTTTGTGTTTTCTTCCTCCTCCACCACGAACACCTTAACATTTTTTCCCATCAGCTCTCCCTCAAATGCAAGGAAGCTGCATGGACTTGGCTCTGAGGCATGCTTTTCTGCAGTTTCCACAATAGCCTGTGCAATTCTCAACCCCGCGGAGGTTTGAGGTACCTCCTTAACCTTTATCTCCCTCGCTATGTCGAGATCACTGAGCCTGATTTCTCCGTAAATTTGAGGATAGACCATTTTCCTGACATCATCGTATCCGTGGAGAATCATGGCAAGCCTCTCCACCCCAAGACCCAGGTTCATGACAGGATAGGGGATATCGTATTCTGCCAGTGCTGTGGGAGAGTATATTCCGAAAGTTGCTATTTCAATCCAACCGTCGCTGTACTTCGTGCTGGAACCAACCAGCTTCGGATGAAATGCAAAAACTTCTGTTTGAGTGTCGGGGATGTAGTATTTGCTTCTTTTTTCGTCCTTTTTGAATCTGAAGTTTTCAAAACCAAACTGTCTGAGCAGAGCCTCTGCCACCGCTTTTCCATCATCAACGCCAAGCTCTTCATCTACAAGAACACAGCTTGCGGAGAAGTATGTATAAAGCCTTGTGGCATCCTCTCCCTGCTCCCTTCTGAAGCACCTGTCAATGCTGAATAGCTTGATGGGGAGAGGGAGCTTGTCAGCAATGTGGCTTAA
>CAZZLE010000269.1:0-7408 GCA_964654595.1 uncultured archaeon
CTATGAGGCACAAAGAAAGACCTCTCTACGGCGTGGAGTGGCATCCCGAGGTTTACCACTCCCAGAACGGCGAAGAGCCTTACAGAAACTTCGTTGAGATCTGCAGGAGATAGTCAGCTTTCAAGCCTTTCTTTCAACCTGCAGAATGCACAGATCTCGCTGCTTGCAACCTCACCGCAAATCTTGCAGTAACTTATCTTTTCAAACCCCTCTGCAGGTCTTACGAGCCCCCTTATAAAGTTCTTAACAAAACCGGGTTTTCTTCTCTCAACTTCATAAACAATCTCCTTCCATTCCGGTTCCGGGGCATGAGGGCATTCAGCATGAGTGTAAGGGATGTTCCCGATAATAACGTAAAGCATGTTCTCTTTCTCGCTCATCTCAAATAGCGGTTTTGCCCTTGCAACAACCCTCTCATCAAATGGATCATTTCTGGGCATCAGTTTTTCCGCCCAAACCTTTGCTCCACCCGCGAGGTTCTTGATGTAGAACGAAACCATGTCCTCGGCTGTGTGGCCAGTGGCAATAACATCAAAGTCATTCTCTCTGCCGAATCTGTTCATGATGTACCTCTTTGCTATTCCGCATGCAGAACAGGTTTTTCTCCTCATTTTTTCTGCCACATCATCAATTGTAAACCCGTAGTCTTTCAACCTCACAACGTTGAGCTTGAGATCCAAATTTTTTGAGAGTTCCCTTACAGCATTCTCCGACTCTTTCGAATAACTGCCAATCCCCAAATCAATGTAAAGCAGCTCAATATCGTATCCAAGCTCTTTAAGCACAGCAGCCATTGCAGAGCTGTCCTTTCCTCCTGAAACCGCTGTTAGTATTCTTTCATCTTGATTGAGAATCCTGAACCTCTTTATACTTTTCTTAACAATATTTTTATAAAATTCTATGTAGCATTTTTCACAGAGAGAGATACCATAAGCTTTCAGGTTCACCGCTGCCTTTCTTCCACACTTCCTGCAATTCATATCAGTCCTCCAATGTTGGGAATGGTTATTGACATCAGAATGGAGAAGAAAACAATGAACGCAAAGAACTTGACAACTTTCATGGAGATTTCTTCAGCCCTCTCTCCATACTTTCTCGAAAGCAGTTTTGCGAACACTTCGTGAAAAACTCTTCCTCCATCGAGCGGAACTGCTGGAAGGCAGTTGAAAAGTCCGACATAGAAGTTGATCCACCCCACCCAGTAAAGAGTGTTGAGCGTCCAGAAAATCCACTGAGGGGCTATGAAAAGGGATTCGAATGGTCCCGTAAACCCCTGGAATCTGAAGGGCATCGCTATGAGGTAAAGCCAGCCTCCAAATGATTTGACAAGTTCAGGAACGGACTTCAGCTCTTCAAGCAACAGCTGGGAGTGGAAAACGTTAACCCCGTCTATGGAAGTGAATGTGCTGACGTAAACCCCCATAAATCCCCTCTCACCCTTCCCCGCAAGCGTCAGGTTGAAGGTTCTGAAAGTTCCGTTTTCGTAAACCAAAACCTCAATTTCCTGTCCGGGTTTTGTTTCCTGCATCTTTCTCTGAAAATCACTGTAGCCGGTGATTTGAGTATCGTCTATCCTGACTATCACCATACCCGCCTTCATTCCTGCAAATTCTGCCGGGAATTTTTCCCCATCTTCAGAGTAAAGGCCTATCACCTTTACCCCCATCACAGCCGGAATGCTTATCTGTTCAAGTATTCCATCTCTCTCAATCGTTATTTCTGCAATCTCCGCATTTTGAAGGGCATTTTTCAGCTTTTCGAGATCTCCAACCTTCACACCATTAACCTCAACGATTCTCCCCTGCACAACTCCGCTGTCATCTACCAAAACAAGTGCGGGCTGAACTGACGGAAGGAGAGAAAAGAAAAGGGCGAAAGCAACAAACGCAACAGCAAAGTTGCTCACAACTCCGGCAGAGTAAATTCTGATTCTGGCAGAACTCTTTGTTCTTTCCCTGTCCATTATTTCACTCTCTTCAGGTTCAGCAAACCCTCCTATTGGAACTAAGGCAAGAATTATCCCCAAGGATTTCACGGTAACGCCCTCAACCCTGCAGAGAATAGCATGGCTGAACTCGTGAATTACGAGAGTTACAGCAAGTCCTATTGCCCCCCAGACAAGGGGAATAAAGGGATTGATACCGGGCAAAAGCAAAGCAGCTCTCGGACTTGTCAGTTCCGATGGCTTTGGAGGGGTGGTGAGCATGACGTAATCGGCAATCAGAATGAGAGAAAACATGAAAATCATGCCAACAAAAACTGCAGGCAAACCAAGATCAGCAAAAAGCCTCCAGAATCTTTTTGGTCTCGAGAGTTTTTCAAGAAGCTTGAGTCCTTTCTTGGTTCTAATCATCAAAACTGGACCATAGGCGGTTATGTTGAACCTCTCAAGAGTCCCTCTCCTCTTCAGCCATTCAACCACTCCCCAGTAGATTCCAAAAGCCAGCAGTGCGAGAGCAATGGATTCAGCTTCGGTTGACATTGAGTTTAGATAGATGAGGACACAATAAAAGCTTTGAGGTAATTTTTTGAATTCAATCAAAAATTGATCATGAACCTTACCAAAGGGTGTTCAGAAAACTAATATTCCGCTGAGTTCAGCTTTCTGTAAACATTTTTCACCTTTCCAAAGCACCTGCTGCCACCTCCTGCTCGGCAATAAGGAGGTGCTTTCCAGTTTCTCACCTCCGGACGAAGATGGCCTGCAATTTCCGTAGGGTTTTTTATCTCGGGGAAGAGCGACAGTGACAGACCACAGTCTCTCAGAATACTCTCAGACCATCTTGCCCTCCCACTACGGATGTCTGCAAGCCAAGTTAGATGGGCTTCGTCAGGCGATGTTACAAACCCCTTACATCCAGCATCTTTGTTAGAGAGTAACCCTGAATCCTTTCATCAAGCCACGTTATTATTTTTCTCAGATCTGCCTTCTTCATCAACCGGAACAACACCAGCCATGTGTGCTCCAAAAACGATGGCTTCAGGATTCACTCTTTCTGCAAGAGGTTTGCATACTATCTGAGCCCTAAGTTTAAATATTTCAATGAAGATCTGGAACAATGTTAAGGCTGTTGATTTCCGGTTTCTTCACGTATTCTGCACTTAGCTGCGTTATTCCAGTAATCCCCTCCTACGCATCGTCACTCGGAGCTTCTGCCTTTTTATCAGCTATTGCCGCGGGAATTTTTGCCCTCGTTCCAGCACTGGCCATGACTCCCTTCGGTTTTCTCAGTGAACTTCATGGAAGAGGGCGTTTTTTAATTAGCGGAGCATTAGCAAGCGTTTTTGCATCTTTTCTTTATCTCTACTCCACCACTGCCGAACTCCTCGTTTTTTCGAGGATTCTTCATGGTCTTGGAAATGCTCTCTACATCCCCTCACTAAACGCTCTGGTGGCGGACATGTCGGATGAAAGGAAAAGAGGTGAAGCCATGGGAACATTGCAGACCGTACTCATGCTTGGCTACTTTGCCGGTCCACTTGCTGGAGGATTTGTCTCAGATATGTACGGAATCAGATCAGCATTTGTTCTGTCAGTACTATTCTCGTTAATGGCTCTTTCCTCGCTTTTTGGAGTTAGGGATGGCAAATCAAAAGAGGTTGCAGGACAAAAATCCAAGCTTGTCTTTCCAAAAGAGCTTGTTCCATTTTACATCATCATGTTTGTGGGAATGGCAGCAGGTTCTTCGTTAGCTCTCTTCGCAATTCCCTATTACGCCCCGGATCTGGGACTTTCACCAAATCAAGCTGGAATGCTGGTTGCGGTGATTTTCTTTTTCTCCGCCATTATACGAATACCAGCTGGAATACTGGCAGATATTGCCGGGAGAGGTTCTGTTGCATTGTTTGGGATGGTTGTCACAGCAATCGGACTTTTTTCAGCAACAAAGCCAGACTTGCCCTTCCTTTTCCTCGCCTCTCTGCTTTGCGGTGCCGGAAATGGAATAGCAAACACCGCAGTTTTCGCTGCTGCGTCAGATTACGAGAACAGGGGTTACGCGATGGGTGTGGCAAACACCGTTCTCAACGCTGGGATTTTTGCTGGAACAGTCATGGCTGGATACATGGCAGGATTTATGAGCTATCAGAACATAATGCAGACTCTTGCCATCATAACCCTCATCTTCTCCCCCTTAGCACTATCGAAACGCCTTGGCTGCATCTTTAAGATTGAGAGATAAAAGGTATTGCTTCAAATCCCTTTTAAGGGATGTAACCTCACCCTTCTTAGCACAGACCGGATAGATGATGTTATCCCACGGTGGCTGAATGCCAAGCTTTTCAGCTATCCTACTAATAATCGAGGGATCATCAACCCTGTCCATCTTGTTGGCTGCAAGGAAAACCCTTGGCGTAACTTCTTTAAGGAACTCAAACATCTCTATCTCAACCGGAATATAACCCCTTCTCTCCCACCTTTCAGCAATTTCGAGAAATGAACTTGCGTCGATTACGTCCACAGATGCAACTATTCTTCTGGCGTTGGTTTCTATGTACTCCACAACGAAGTCCTTAACCCGCTCACTGAAACTTCTCCCGTAACCGCTTACATAACCAAAACCCGGCAGGTCGGTGAATATAACCTTCCCGAACTGAAAAGAGTTTGGTTTTATTGTTGTTCCGGGCTTCTTCCCCTTTCTCACCTCAACTTTCAAAAGAGCTGAGAACAGGGTTGACTTTCCCACATTCGACCTGCCGGCAAATATTACCTCCTTCAGCATGCTTTAAAATTTTGCCAAGGTTTTAAGAATTGAATCCATCCAACGCGAATGGCTTTTAAGTTTCAGGTTTATCTCAAAGAAGATGAAATTCAAGATCAAGGCAACCTTGGACAGAATGAGGGCTGGAATTGTTAAGACGAGACACGGAAGTTTCAAAACTCCGGTTTTCATTCCTGTAGCCACTCTTGGAGCCATCAGAGGGCTGGACAGCAGGGATTTAAAGGATCTGGGTGTTGAGGTTATTCTGGCAAACACCTACCATCTTCATTTAAGGCCAGGAGATGAGCTTATCAGAGAACTTGGGGGGTTGCACGAATTCATGAATTTTGACGGGCCAATTGTCACCGATTCAGGCGGTTTTCAGGCTTTCTCTCTTGGTTACGGACTTGAGCATGGTGTTGGGAAGATTGCGGACAACATCTTCCTTGAGGGGCTTAAAGAGGAAAAGCTGAAAGAAGTGGAAAGAAAGAGGTTTGCATTTGTAAATGACAGAGGGGTTAGATTCAGAGACCCCAAATCAGGAAGAATTGTAGAGTTAACACCAAAAAAGTCCATGGAAATTCAGTCCAACTTGGGATCTGACATAATTTTTGCATTTGATGAATGCACATCTCCGCTATCTGACAGAGCATACACCGAGAAAGCTCTTGAAAGAACACACCGCTGGGCAGAGGAGTGCTTGGAGTGTTACGATAAAAGGCAGGCTTTATTTGGTGTGGTGCAGGGAGGAGAGTACAGAGATTTGAGGGAAAAATCAGCGAAATTTATGGCTGAAAGAGACTTTGCTGGATACGGCATTGGAGGATCCCTTGGAAAAAGCAAGCAGGACATGCTCAACATTCTCGACTGGGTTATTCCACTTCTTCCGGAAGAAAAGCCGAGACACCTCCTGGGCATAGGTGCTGTAGAGGATCTGTTCAACTGCACGGAAAGGGGAGTTGACATGTTCGACTGCGTTGCTCCAGCGAGATGGGCGAGGAGGGGACATCTCTACATCAGCCCTGCTGAGGGCGGGAATGTCAAAAACAAATTCAGAATTCACATCAAAAATTCAGAATTTACGAGAGATAAAAAACCCGTGGACAGAACCTGTGAGTGTCTGGTATGTCAGAACTACTCCAGAGCATATTTGAGGCACCTCTACAAGGCAAACGAGCTTCTTTACTTCCGCCTTGCCACATACCACAACATCCACTTTATACTCAAGCTGATGGAGAAAATAAGAAATTCCATTATTGATGGAACCTTCCATGAACTTAAAAGGGAGTGGCTGGGAGTGGGAGGTCAAGTGTAGAAAATTTAATATAACCTTTATTCTTCCTCATAACAAAAAACTAAAGGGGGTCGAGAAAAATGGCAGAGAATTCGGTGTTTGTTGGGAACAAGCCTGTGATGAATTACGTTCTGGCTGTTTTGACGCAGTTCAACAGTGGAGCGACGGAAGTTTCGATTAAGGCGAGAGGTAGGGCTATCAGCAGAGCTGTGGATGTTGCAGAGATCGTCAGAAAACGCTTCCTGCCAGATGTTGAAGTAAAGGATATCAAGATTTCGACCGAGCAGATAGAGGGTGAGCAGGGGGCTGCAAACGTTTCGGCAATCGAGATAACTCTCGCCAAGAAATAACTTTTCTCTTTTTCATGTTTAAAATTTTTGCACACGGTCATAAAAATATCAGAGCCACCCATAAAACAACTTTTGAAATAACGAGGAGTGAGCATTTAACACCAAGAGGGGACTGCATAATTGGTGTTGGGGCGGATAAAAGTCTTCTCGATTTACCGGATGACCTGAAAGTGCTTTTGCGGGAAGGACATTATTTTGAGATTGAACTCTATCTCCCTGACTACGGTATTTCGGAGAAAGTTATCGGAAAGGGAGACTGCAATCTCTCTCTAAATCATCCTAAAGACGTGGTGGTGAGAAAGAGCAATTATACATGCCCCAGAACTCTTCTTATTAGGGCAGATAAGGCTGCCTGTGATTTAAACAGAGAAATGATAGAATGTTTGAAAGAAAAAAATACGGAACTTGTTTTCACGCTTCAGCCTTTGAAGGTTGCGGAAATGCAAAACTGAACAGGACGAACACCGCTACCGACACAAGCAATCCCGGCACAACAGGATAAATCCAGTACATCTTGTAATAATAGAAATACCATATGACGCAAGCAATCACTGCAGCCACCATTGAGGCTGTTATGGCTGCAGAATTTGGCTTCTCACTGTAAAGGCAGGCTATTAGCGGAACCAGGAATGCTGAGGTTATTACGGAAAAACTCACTCCCACAATCTCGACTATGACTCCCATGGGCTTAACTGCAAAAAATACTGGAACAGCAGCAAATATGAAAACTGCAATTCTTGTCAGATTCACTGCTGTTTTTTCCTCAAGACTCTTCACGTTCTGCACCAGATCCCTCACAAATGCTGTTGCTACCACATGTATCAGAGAGTTTATCGTTGACATTGCTGCAGCTATTATTGCTGTGAGAAGCAAAGCGTTGATTCCGGCTGGAAACAGCTTCATTGCGATGAATGGCACAACCAAATCCGTGTCTTTGAGGAAAGGTGTAACATCATCGGTGTATTTTGGGATGATGACCCAGCCGAATGGACCTATGCTGAAAACGCAGATGGCAAAAATTCCGATAATCAGCGGTGTCAGAATCATTCCGTTTGCAATAACCC
>CAZZLE010000270.1:0-4338 GCA_964654595.1 uncultured archaeon
ATGCAGAGAAGAACGAGTGGACATTCGAGAAAGTTCCATACGTGCAGGTTGTTGAGTGGAGCTTCTAAACTCTAAATTTTTCTTTTTTCTTTTAATCCCAAACTTTTTATTGCAATGCTATAACTTTGAGGCATGTACTGGAATCCGGCTGTTGAGAGACTAAATGCCAAGGAGCTTGAGGAGATTCAGGAACGCAGGTTGAAGGCTCTGGTAAACACAGTCTACCATTACTCACCCTTTTACAGAAGGCGATTTAAAGAAGCTGGTGTTACTCCGGATGACATCAAAACATTGGCCGATTTGCCCAAACTGCCCTTCACAAAGAAGCAAGATCTGAGGGACACCTATCCATTCGGCATGTTCTGCGTCCCTCTCTCACAGGTTGTGAGATTCCATGCATCAAGCGGTACGACAGGCAAGCCAACAGTTGTTGGCTACACTGCAAACGACATTAGAAACTGGGTGGAGAGTCTTTGCAGAGGTTTGGTGAGCTGCGGGGTTGGCAGTGAAGACATTATGCAGATTGCTTACGGTTACGGACTTTTCACAGGAGGTTTGGGTTTTCACTATGCAGCAGAAAGAATTGGTGCAACGGTTTTGCCAATTTCTGCAGGCAACACAGCGAGACAGATCGAACTCATGAAGGATTTGGGCAGCACGGTTATGGCGTGCACACCTTCATACATGATTTACCTTGCTGAATATGCATCGCAGATGGGGGTTGATATAGCTGAAGATACCAAGCTCAGAGCAGGAATTTTTGGAGCTGAACCATGGAGTGAGGAGACAAGGAAAAGAATAGAAGACAGGACCGGAATAACTGCCTACGATGTTTACGGCACCTCAGAGCTTAGCGGCCCACTCTTCACGGAATGCACTGAAAGGAACGGAATCCATATCTGGGCAGATATGTTCTTAATAGAGATAATCGACCCAAAGACTGGAGAGCAGGTTGGAGAGGGAGAGAAGGGAGAGCTTGTGGTTACAACCCTCACAAAGGAAGCATTACCGCTAATAAGGTGGAGAACCGGAGATATAACCTACATGGAGAGTGAAAAGTGCGGCTGTGGAAGAACACATCCGAGAATAATGCGCATTCTTGGAAGGGCTGACGACATGCTGATCATAAGAGGAGTCAATGTCTTTCCAAGCCAGATAGAGCACGTGCTGATGCAGATTCCTGAAGTTGGCGAACACTATATGATAATTGTTGATCGCAGGGAGGATGGTTTGGATGAACTCACCGTGCAGGTTGAGCTGAGCGAGAGAGCGGAGATAGACACAACAGGAGACATCCTGAGACTGGAGAAGAAAATTGCTGAAAAGCTGAAGAGCGTGCTTAACGTCTGGGCTAAGGTGGAAGTTGTCAATCCGGGGACTTTGCAGAGGTTCGAGGGAAAGGCTAAAAGAGTAATAGATAGAAGAAAGATTTAGGGTGATAGCATGATCAAGCAAATTTCCGTGTTTGTTGAAAACAGGCCCGGAAGGCTCGCTGCGGTAACTGAGGTGCTTACAAAACACGAAATAAACATAAGGGCTTTCACAATTGCGGATGCCGGAGATTTTGGAATAATCAGAATGGTTGTTGACAAGACTGATGAAGCGTACAGGGCTTTGAAGGATGCGGGATTTACGGTAAGACTGACAGATGTGCTGGCTGTTGAGGTTGAAGACAGGCCGGGAGCACTGAACAGAATAGCAAAAGCACTTGGAGATGCAGGTGTGAACATCGACTATGTTTACGCCTTCACGAGCGAAAAGCACAAGGCTCTGATAATATTCCGGGTTGATAATAAGGAGAAGGCGAAAGAAGTCCTTGAAAAACTGGGAGTGCTTTTCAAGGGTGAAATAGGCTAATAAAAAGTTTCAGGCTATTCCTGTTTTTTCTAAAACGATCTCGAATTCTTCTTTTGTTGGTTTTACGGCTTCAAGAATTGTGAATCTCTTCTTCCTCAGCTTCATTGCAAGCATAAGTGCCTCTATGACCTGCTCTCTCGTCAGACCTATTTCTTTTGCCGTTGTGGGAGCATGAACTTTCTCAAGGGAAGTTTTGACAAGCTCCCAGTCACCTCTGCCATAATGCTTTTCGTGCAGGTATTCCATGATTATCGTTCCGAGGGCTACCTGCTCTCCATGAGTACCGTTGCCATAACCGAGGTAGTCGAGGGCGTGGCTGAACTTGTGCTCCGCTCCACTTGCAGGTCTGCTTGAGCCAACGAGGGCTATGGCAACACCGCTCATTATCAGCCCCCTTAGCAGCATCAGGAGGTGTGGAAGGAGTGTGAGATCGAGCTCGTCCGCCTTGCTCACCATTAGCTGTGCAGGCATCACTGCTATTGATGCCGCAACCTCGTTGTAATCCTCGCCCACAAGATCCCTCGCGAGCTGCCAGTCCTTTACAGAAGAGAGGTTGGAGATCAGGTCACCATAGCCGGACCTTAACAGCCTTATCGGACAGTTCTTAATTATGTTAAGGTCAGCAACTACAGCCGAAGGGGGGTTGGTTGATATTGATACGGGCTTTCCGTTCTCTTTAAAGCTTGCAACCGGGGAGGCTATGCCATCGTGAGAGGCTGTTGTTGGTATGCTGATCAGAGTGGCGTTGAATTCTGACGCAACAACCTTTGAAACATCAAGCACCTTACCCCCTCCAACACCCACGACCGCATCGTAATCGGCAAAACCGCTTTTCAGGACTATCTTTCTTGCCTCCTCCATCGTTGCAGATTCGACGATCATAAGATTGTATTCAAATTCAGATAGCATTTCTTTTAAGTTAACAACAACCAGGTTCTTTACGATCTCGTCAGTTAAGAGGAGGAAGTAACCTGCATCCAAGCTTCTGAGAACCTTGGGAAGCTTTTGAATCACATTTTCCCCAATATACACGTGATACGGAAGATCAACGGTCTTGAACCTCATATTACCACCTCATCAAAAAGTAATTGGAATTCGTTTAAAATAATTTGGTCAGACTTAAATTTCAGCTTAAAGCTAATTAACACCCTCAAGCAGCCTCATGAGCTCCTCTGGAGAAGATCTGGAGAAGCAGGAAAGGTTTCCATCAAAACCAGTGCAGAAAACGGGAACTACCGGTACTCTAACTGGGGGTTTTTCCTTTGTTGCATCCACATAAACAGGAATGTATTTTTCCCTTATAAATTCCATTGCGGATTCGTTCTCTCTGAAGAACTCCTTAAAAACCTTGCATACCTTACATTCAGGTGTGCCTATGAATACGAACATTTCCCTGTTCTTCTCCTCTGAAAGCTTTTTTCCCTCTTCGTAGCTGTACCATCCTTCAAGCGAATCGCTCTGGCTGAAGAGGGAGATTGCGATAAGTGAGAGTGCTGCGATGATTATCAGCATGTACACGGCCTTCACAGAAAAAGGAGTCAATAAAGATTTATGAATATTTTGCGGTATTCATTTATGGAGGAAATTGTTAAAGTTGTGGTTGATTCAGAACATCTAATTGCTCTGACTGGAGCTGGAGTTTCGGCTGAAAGCGGAATACCAACCTTTAGAGGGAAAGACGGTTTGTGGAACCGATATCGCCCTGAAGAGCTTGCAAATCCACAGGCATTTGCCGCAGATCCTGAAAAGGTCTGGAAGTGGTATGCATGGAGGATGGAAAAGGTTTTCAGTGCAGAACCAAACAGGGCTCACCACGCATTCGCGGAACTTGAGAGGATGGGTATTCTGAAATGTCTCATTACTCAGAACGTGGACGATCTGCACGAGAGGGCTGGAAGTAAGAACATCATTCATTTGCATGGAAGTTTGAGGGTTGTAAGGTGCACTTACTGTGAAAACTCCTTTGAGGTTGAAGAACCCCCAAGGATTCCCCCGCTGCCGAGGTGTGATAAATGCGGCTCTCTTCTGCGACCGGGGGTGGTGTGGTTTGGTGAGATGCTTCCTCACGACGTGCTTGATAGGGCTATTAGGGAGGTTGAGAAAGCTGACGTGATAATAGTCGCCGGAACCTCAGCTGTAGTTCAGCCGGCAGCATCATTGCCATTGATTGTCAAGAGAAGGGGCGGGGTAATCATTGAAATAAATCCCGATGAGACCCCACTAACTGCGGTGGCTGATTACAGCCTGAGAATCAATGCCGGAGAGATGATGGAAAAACTTGTGGAGCCGATCAGGAAAGTTCTTTCTTTAGGAACTCCCTGAGAAAAACCGTTGCATAGCAGCCCCTTGGCAGATAAAAGCTGAACACATTCACATCAAAGCTAACATCAGTATGCTCGATCAGCATATCTGCAGGTCTGTATGATCCGCTGGATGAGAATTCCTTATGCTTTGTTCTGAAACTGCTCAAATCGAGATTGT